>NZ_JBJGXI010000035.1:0-57533 GCF_045635475.1 Radiobacillus sp. PE A8.2
AACATGAAGAGCAATCCCCTTAGTAGCGGAGGAAATCCACTTCGACTCCTGCGGGACTAGCGGCATAAGCGAGACCCCGAAAACATGAGTTCGAGGCTCATTAGCCCCCCGCGGAAAGCGAAGTGGATTTCCGAAGCGGTGCAAGCACTCTCCAAGTTACGACGCATTTCACTTCAACTATGGCACTAGTAAGCACCAAAGTTTACGGGAAAGAGTTTTTTATTTTACTCTAATCTCATTTAATTCACTTCAGGATGTTTATCCATTACAATGGAAACAAAGATATAAGAATTCAAATGTCTAACGTGTATTAAAAGTTAACGTCTGGATATTTACTATAAAGGAAGATATTATATGAGCAATTTTTTCTCCATCTTTAGTCGAGATAAAAAGAAAATAAAGTTTTGTGCAACTAATTTAGATTTATTCTATGATGACGAAGCATTAGACTTAGTGGAAGCTTTTGCTGAAGACAACGATATAGAGATTGTTGAAATGCATTGCTTAGATAACTGTGAGGAATGCCCATTTTCCCCATATGCTGTCTATGGTCGAAAAAAAATCTTTGCAGAAACCCCTGAACAAGTTCTCGTTGAAATTAAGCAATTAATTGAAACTGAAGATACTGACTAAAAGGAGCTCGTATCATGGAAACGGAAATTAACATAACTAACTATCCACCACTATTACAAACCTTTTATCAAAAACCTACATTAATTCTTGCTAAGTCTCTCCTTGGCTGTTTGCTAATTAAGCAGACACCTGAGGGGACAACTGCAGGAGTTATAACAGAAACAGAAGCTTACCTCGGGCCTGATGATCGTGCAGCACATAGTTTCGGTAACCGTAGAACGAAACGGACAGAAATAATGTTTGGTGAACCTGGAATGACATATACCTATTCCATGCACACGCATTGCCTCTTTAATGTAGTAAGTGGACCTGTTCATAGACCCGAAGCGGTATTAATCCGTTCGGTTGAACCTTTCTTCAATCTTGATCTAATAAGCAACAGAAGACAAAAAGTAAAAACGATGCAGCAATGGACAAATGGACCTGGAAAACTAACAAAGGCCATGGGTATCACGATGGGTGATTATGGTCACCAGTTAGACAGTCCACCATTATGGATTGCCCCTCGATTAGATGCAGATAGCTTTGAAATTGCATCTGGTCCAAGAATAGGTATAGATAATGCAGGTGAAGCCAGGGACTACCCTTGGCGTTTTTGGATTACTGGAAATCAGTTCATTTCTAAATAGTACCGCGGTCGCTAAGGATATGTAATTTCGTTGTTTATGATTAACAAATTCCTTATTTTATCTACAAAAACCTCAGACAAGCGCCAATTTCTTGCTTGTCCATTTTCTTAAGAACTTCCCCTTCTTCTGCGTAAACATCCGGAAAACCCATTCATATCAAGCGATTCAACTTCTTTTCTACACTCAAATAAATTGTTGAAAAAGGAAACATTGTTAGGATTATTAACAAAACAGTAGCATTATTTAAGTTACTGTAGTTGAATACGCTCAATCCTCTCTTATCGTGTTTAATGCCATTTAATCAAGATATTACTGGTTTGCGCATTTTGTGATAGCCACTTATGATTATACATGGAACATAAAAGCATATTAAAACGTAATTGAAGGGAGAATTTATCATTAATAGTCAAATTGCAACTGCACCAACAGATACTATTACGTTAAGTAAACCCACGGTAGAAGATGGTGCAGCAATGTGGGAACTAGTTAACAATTCTACGCTTGATCAAAACTCACCGTATAAGTACATCATGATGGCTGAGTTTTTTGCCGAGACGTGTGTTGTTGCCAAAGAAAATGATAAACTTGTTGGTTTTGTGACCGCCTTTATACCTCCTAAACGAAATGACGCTATTTTTGTTTGGCAAGTAGGAGTAGATTCCTCACAGCGCGGAAAAGGTGTTGCGACGAAGCTAATAAATGAGTTGCTTACACGAGACGCATGTAATGATGTTCGTTTTATTGAAGCAACAGTTACTCCATCAAACAAAGCGTCCCAATCATTGTTTAAACGACTAGCTCGAGATCATGATACCCAATGTGTTGTGAATGAGTGTTTTGCTGAAGACTTGTTTCCAACAGACGGTCATGAAGAAGAACTAAATTTTCGAGTTGGACCTATTAAAAAATAGCATTTTAATTAATCTGCACAAATTCTTTTATGTGCAGATTCCTAATGCAAATAAACATAAAACCTTTTTGAGAAAAAATTAAGGTTTAACCCCAAAATAAAAGGGTATATATTCATCGTGAACTATGCGGTGCGGAAAAATCTAAGGAGGAAAAATACTTGAGTATAAATAATATGGACATTTTTGAAAATTTGGAGTCACAGGTACGTAGTTATTGCAGAAACTTCCCTACTGTGTTTACAAAGGCCAAAGGACACAAAATGTGGGATGAAGCAGGAACTGAATACATTGATTTCTTTTCAGGTGCAGGAGCACTTAACTATGGACACAACGATCCTAGAATGAAATCAAAGTTAATTGAATATATTTCTGATGATGGCATTACTCATTCTCTAGACATGGCCTCTACAGCTAAAGCAGCGTTTATGGCTAAATTTAATGACGTTATTCTTAAGCCACGTAACATGGATTATAAGATCATGTTCCCTGGACCTACTGGAACAAATACAGTTGAAAGTGCGTTAAAGCTAGCTCGTAAGGTGACAGGACGTACGGATGTCATTAGTTTTACGAACGGTTTCCACGGTATGACAATCGGTTCCTTATCTGTAACAGGAAATTCAATGAAACGTAAAGGCGCAGGTATTCCTCTACAGAATACTGTAACAATGCCTTATGATAACTATGTCGACAACCACGATACGCTTGAATACCTTGAGCGTTTCTTAGATGATAGCGGTAGTGGTGTTGCTATTCCAGCTGCAATGATTATTGAAACTGTACAGGGTGAAGGTGGAATTAATGCAGCGCGTTTTGAATGGTTAAGAAAAATCGAAACGATTTGTAAACGTTGGGGCATTGTTCTCATTATTGATGATGTGCAAGCCGGTGTTGGACGTACAGGTACATTCTTTAGCTTTGAAGAAGCTGGTATTAAGCCTGATATTATTTGTATGTCTAAATCATTAAGTGGTTATGGTTTACCACTTGCGATTACTTTAATTCGCCCTGAACTTGATAAATTTGCTCCTGGTGAGCATAATGGAACATTCCGTGGCAATAATCATGCTTTTGTTACAGCAACTGCATCATTAACCTATTGGGAAGATAGTAATTTTGAAAAACAAATCAAACACAAATCAGATATTATTTATAAATTTTTACAACACCTTGTAGAAACTTACCCGGAAATCAAAGGTGAAGTGCGTGGTCGAGGATTCATGGTTGGAATTGCTTGTGACGTAGACGGTCTAGCGCCGAAAATTGCTGCTCAAGCATTTAAACTTGGATTAATTATGGAGACTGCCGGACCAAAAGACGAAGTATTTAAATTGTTCCCTGCTCTAACCATTGATGAAGCAGATCTTAAAAATGGTCTTAACATCATTGAAGAAAGTATTAAAAGCTTAGTAAAAGAACCAGTAGCGCAATAATTATTACAGGAGGATATCAACTATGAAAGTAATCTCACTAAAAGACGTAATAGGAACTGAGCAAGATGTAGATGGAGGAAATTGGGTCTCAAGACGCCTTCTTCTCAAGAAAGATGGTATGGGCTACACTGTAAACCATACAACAATTAAACCTGGTACGGAAACACATATCTGGTATCAAAACCACCTAGAATCTGTTTACCTTACTGAAGGCGAAGGTGAAGTTGTTACACTTAGTGACAACAAAGTATGGCCTATAAAAAAAGATGATCTATATGTACTAGATAAACACGATGAGCACTTATTGCGCACGAAAGATGGAATGAGCATGATTTGTGTATTCAATCCACCGTTAACTGGTAAAGAAGTACACGATGAGAACGGTGTTTACCCAGTAGATGAAGATTAATCATATATTTAAACGCATGAGGCGGGAATGATCGCTCTCATGCGTTTTTAATTTGGCTGTGCTCTTAAGCGCAAAACAGCTAAACTCCGTCGTAACGTGTTGGATGGTGCTAATACCCGCTCCAGAAATACACTTTGCTTTCCGCGGGGGGCTAGTGAGCCTCCTCGTTACGTCGCATTTTACTTCAATTATGAAGTTTTAAAGTATCAAACTAGACTTTTTAGCTGACTACTTAATCCTTAATTGTGGGCGCTTCCGATTATAATCCCAACGGTCCTCCGTACTGATCTCTAAATCAGATCCACAATTCGGACATTTGACTGCTTGGGACGGGATTGATAATTTGCAATACGGACAAGGTTTCTTGGTCATCGCTACTCCAGGATGTTGATTAGGTTGCTTCCATTTGTTCATCTGACGGATCACGATAAATATTACAAATAGTATAATTATGAACCTGATAAATGAGGTAATGAAGAGACCGTAGTTTATAGTTGCAGCTCCAGCTTCTTGAGCATCTGAAAGCGATGAATAATAACTTCCATCAAGGGAAAAGAATAAATTGGAGAAGTTCATTTTGGCTAACACGATACCGACAGGAGGTAGTAAGACATCGGATACGAATGAATCAATTAAACCGCTAAAGGCAGCTCCTAAAACCATCCCAATTCCCATATCGGCAGCATTCCCTTTGATAGCGAATTGTCGAAATTCTTTGAAGAGACCTATTGTAATCAACTCCTTAACTTTGCCAGTTATATTATCCTATGAATCCATAAGACAAGCTATGCCACACAAATTTCAAATGAAATAGAATCGATGTTTTAAATTGAAAGGCTGTTTATTATTGCGCAAAACAGCCAAAATCCGTCGTAACGTAGTGCTCTTGATTTCCGCTCCAGGCAGTCGCTTTCCGGAGCGGTGCAAGCACTCTCCAAACTACGACGGATTTCACTTCAAGTGTGTAGTTTAAAAGCAACCAACTTTACTAAAAGCTCCAATTGAAATCAACGGTTAAATAATAGATAATACTGCTGTAAGGAGTGATTAAAATGAGCGGTAAAAAAGTAGATGACTATTTACAGGAAGGGATTTATGGACCGAGAATCACTAATCCAGGTGAACGAAAGGTTTTTCTAGGTACAATACGAGAACGTGTGATTTTAGGCCTTACGAAAAGACAAGTGATGAAAAAACAAGGCTTGCAAGAATTAGGACCGCTAATGAAGGAACATTCCAGCGCAAAACTTTTGTTAAATGGTGATCTGAGTTATCAGTATTATAAACCGTTTAAAAAATTAGCAACAAAGCATAAAATACCATACACTACAGTTTATAATGAAGAAGCCCCCACTGACTTTGGTATTGTATTCACTGCGAAAGAAGCTGTCGATAAAGAAGATATTTTATTAGAGGAACCTACGCAATCAGATGAACCCAAGCAAACCAAGGATAATAAGTCCTTCTTTTCTAGGCTCTTTAAGTAACAAAAAAGAGTAATATTATTCTCGGAAAGAACAATATTACTCTAACTATATTAAGTGATGAATTCGTATTGACTTTCGTTTATAACGGTTACTAGACGTTCCATTCCTAGTTTGATTTTTTCTGGTTCTGCATTAGTAAAATTTAGGCGCATCGTATTTTGCTGTGGATTAGATACATAGAATGGCGCTCCAGGAACAAAGGCGACCCCGCGATCTACAGCGGTCGATAATAGCTCCGTTGTGTTAACATGCTCAGGCATATTTACCCACAAGAACATGCCACCCTTGGGAATCTGATACTTTATTTGATTCCCTTCTACACTATCTAACAGAGATTTCATCATGTTCATTCGCTCTAAATACGTTTTTCTTAGTGTTGTAATATGACCATCAAAATCAAAATCCTTCAATAGATGAATCAATGCATGCTGACTAATTGAATTCGTATGCAGGTCTGAAGCTTGCTTAGCTTGAGCCATTAAGCGAATGATTTGATGCGGTCCTACGATCCAACCAATTCGCATCGCAGGAACCACTGTTTTTGAAAATGTACTTGTATACAGTACCAACCGATTATTATCCATGGAAGCAATCGAAGGTGGTGATTCGTTTTCATCAAACTGAATCTCACCGTAAGGATCATCTTCAAAAATGACAACATGATATTTATCCGCTAGTTCAAGCAGTTTCTTCCTGCGTTCCAATGACCATACCTTACCACCAGGATTAGAATAGGTAGGAACAACATAAATACATTTTGGCTTTAATCTCACAATCTTATCTTCGAGATCTTCCTCAAGCATGCCATCATCATCTGAATCGACTGCTATAATATTTGCCTCATAAGACTCAAACACTTGTAAAGCAGCTAGATAGGTTGGATTCTCCGTTAAGATAACATCCCCACGATTAAACATTATTCTTGAAAATAAATCGATTGCCTGCTGTGAACCTGATGTTACTAAAATGTCATCCGGACTACGATGTATACCCTTAGTAGCCATCCTACTAGCGAGCCTTTCTCGTAACTCCATTACCCCTTCCGTCTCCCCATACTGCAAGTTCTTTCTATCGGATGTTAAGGCCTGATCAAACGCCCGGCGAATAGCATCTACTGGAAATAAATTTTCATCCGGCAATCCACCAGCAAATGAGATCACATCACCTTTGTTAACAACCTTTAAAATGTCACGGACAGCTGACGACTTCAAATAGCGGACGCGCTTCGAAAAACCGTACTTCACTATCCATCCCCCACCTTTACTTTTTAATTTTATGAAAAATCAGATAATTACGATTTTTAATGTTCTAACATTGTAACACATTCTAACAAGAATAGGGATAGGTTTAACTATTTTTTAATTAAATTTTTATAAGAAGGGCTAACGTCTTACTTATAGGCTCTTTTCGTAATTTTTGTGCTTTAAAAATTGAATTGAATTCTTACCTAATAAGTGGAGGCTAATTCGGCGCCGTAGAAATAATACGCCGTTTCCGCGTGGGTCAGTGGTAACTGTCTATAGCGAACTTGTCACGACATTGGTGTATCTATTGATTAATCCCTGCAATAGAAGTACTTTCTCTTAAACGCGGCAAAGTGTAAACATTCAGGCTTAAGCGGCCAAACAAGCACTTATTACGCCTAAAATTTCAGTTCTGATGATTTGACGGCCACCACAGCACTTATTTACCAATAACAACCTACTTAACCAATAAAATCAGTAAAATAAGTGCGCTGTTGGCCGCTCAATTCTAACGATGCCTATTTTGTCACAGATAAAGGCAATGGAGGCCGTCAAGCGACTCGTCGCCCCGCCCGGCAACAGACCTCTGCTACATAACCGAATCGGAACGGAGACTATCCTACGATGTGGAAAACAGCTTTCTTACAAAAAATCACCGTCTATAAGATATAGATCGGTGATTTATTGCACTTATTATCCTAAAATAGCTCGATCGTTTTCCAGCTGTTTACCTCGAATCTGCTTGAATTCATGTAACAGCTTCTCGACAGTAAGCTTTTGTTTTGCTTCTCCATCTACTTCTAAAATTATTTGGCCCTTATCCATCATGATCAGGCGATTACCCAAATCTAATGCTTGCTGCATGTTATGTGTAACCATAAGTGTAGTTAAATCGAATTTCTCAACTATCTCTGCAGTTAAATTTGTGATTAGTTCAGCTCGCGATGGATCTAATGCTGCCGTATGCTCATCTAAAAGTAATATACTAGGCTCTGTGAACGTCGCCATTAACAAAGATAACGCTTGTCGTTCACCACCGGATAACAATCCTACTCTTGCTGTAAGCCGATCCTCTAAACCTAGATTAAGGGTTTCTAAATACTCACGAAATAATTGCTTCCGCTTTTTAGTGACACCGTTTCGTAGTTTTCTATTTTTATCACGCGCAAATGCCATCGCCAAATTTTCTTCAATTGTCATCGATGGAGCGGTTCCAGCCATTGGATCCTGAAATACACGACCAATGTATTTTGAACGCTTATATTCCGGTAGATTAGTTACTTCTTTATTATTAATAACTACATTACCAACGTCCGGAGTTAAAGTACCAGATACAACATTCATCATCGTTGATTTTCCAGCTCCATTACTTCCGATAACGGTAATAAAATCGCCTTTTTCTAGCGTTAAATTAATATTTTGCAATGCATGCTTCTCATCAGGAGTATCTTCATTAAAGGTTAATGAAATATCTTTAAGATTTAGCACGAGGAAGCCCTCCTTCCATTCTTAGCTACTAAGCGCCGCTCGTTTTCTTTGCTTTTTCAGCTTTTCTTTTCTCGAACTTATAATCTTCGGCGTGACTAAAGCCGCAATTACTAGAATAGCTGTGATTAATTTCATATCCCCAGCTTCTAGAAATTTAATTTTTAAAGCAAGCGTGACTGCAATACGGTAAATAATCGCGCCACACACTACAGCTAATGTCGTTCTAGCAATTGTTTTTGTCCCAACCAACGCTTCACCAATTATCACAGAAGCGAGTCCGATGATAATCATACCGATTCCCATCCCAACATCAGCAAAGCCACCGTATTGAGCAAAAAATGCGCCTGCCAAAGCAACTAATCCGTTAGAAATACCTAATCCGATAATTTTCAAATTATCTGTATTAGCAGAAAAGCTACGAATCATTTTTTCGTTATCACCTGTTGCACGCAACGCCAGCCCAACCTCTGTCTTTAAGAAATAGTCCGATAACAGCTTGATTACAATCGTTACGATGATCATAATAAATAATAAAGACCACGTACCAGGTACACGTTCTATCCCGATACTTTGTATTAATTCATTTAGCATTTGATCTATACCTATTGGACCCCACCATGCTTCAAACTGACTAAACACCGTTGATTCATTAAATATCGATAGGTTTGGCTGCCCCATTATCCTTAGGTTAATGGAATACAAGGCAATCATCATAATAATACCTGATAACAAAGGGTTTATTTTACCTTTAGTATTTAGAATTCCTGTGATACTCCCTGCTAAAAAACCCGCAAGAGCAGCTAATAAAGTTGCGATGATTGTCGGCACACCATTAATAATCGAAATTCCCACAACAGCTGCTCCTGTGACAAAGCTGCCGTCTACCGTCAAATCTGGGAAATCTAAAATTCTAAACGATAAATAAACCCCAAGAGCCATAATTGCATAAATAACCCCAGATTCAAACGCACCAAACATTGAATAAAACATTGAATCTAACATCGTGCTCTCTCCTTCTAATGTAGAAAAGAAAACCGACAGATAAGCCCACTCGGCCATATGTCGGTTTATTTTCTTTACTCTTCGCTTGTTTCGACGAACTGAGCAATATCATCCCATTCATCATTCCACTCGATTGCTTGCTCTTCTGCTGCTGTTTTGTTTATAAATAACTGCATACTAGGTGGTATTTCTACAGGAATATCTGCCGTAGTCTTTTCACCCGTTAGCACTTCTACTGCCATTTCACCAGCACGATAACCAATCGTGTGGTAATCAATGCCATATGTAACAAACCCACCTTTGGCTAAGGATTCTCCTTCACCAACAACTAAAGGAATGTCCTGCTCATTCGCTACGGAGATAACACTTTCTAAAGCAGAAACAACTGTATTGTCTGTTACAATATAAAACACATCTGCTTCTCCGACTAGTGTATTTGCTGCTTGTTGCACATCAGCAGATGTTGCCACGGTACGTTCAACAATGCTTAAGCTTGTTCCTTCAATCTCCGCTTTTACCGCATCAATTTGTGCTACAGAATTTTGCTCTCCAGAATTGTAAATTACACCGACTGTAGAACCTTCGAAATATTGATCAATAAACGTTATTGTATTTTTAATAGCATCAGGATGTAAATCAACTACACCTGTAATATTTTCACCTGGTTGGTCCATTGCTTCTACTAGCTCAGATCCGACGGCATCTGTTACAGAAGTAAAAATAACCGGGATATCTTTCGCATCTTCTGTCGCTTGTAAAGCACCTTGTGCACTTGGAGTTGCGTTAGCAAAAATTAAATCTACACCATCAGCTACAAAGTTTTGTGCAATCGGAATCGTGTTATTTTGATCTGCTTGCGCGCTTTGCAGGTCATATTCAACTTCTAAGCCTGCATCAGCAATTGCTTCTTGAAACCCTCCGTATGCTGCATCAAGGGATGGATGCTCGACGAATTGAGAAGCACCAATTGTATATGTTTCATCATTCGATCCACACGCTGCTAGTACAAATATAAGTCCAACTACTAGAAAAATAAGCCACTTTCTTTTCACATTCTTACCCCCTGTTTTTTATCTTTTTCAAATTTTCTAAAGATTATGCTATATTATAGCACAAATTGAAACTGATGGAATACAATTATTTTTCATGTTTATTCCGAGGAGGTTTAGCTAATACACCCTTCCCCTATATTTGCTTTTATTAGTGATTTTTCTTAATGTGTAGTTAGATCAAATTGATATGTCTATTGAAGTAGAGGATGAACATTCATGAAAGTAATTGTTATTGGCGGTGGTATATTAGGCGCTTCTACGACCTATCACTTAGCTAAAGCAGGTGTCGAGGTAACCCTGGTAGATCGGAAAGATGAAGGACAAGCAACTGATGCTGGTGCGGGGATTGTTTGCCCCTGGTTGTCCCAGCGCCGAAATAAAGCTTGGTACCAATTAGCTAAAGGGGGAGCTCGTTACTATCCATCCTTGATTGCTGAGCTGGAAGCAGACGGCGAAGAAAATACCGGCTACCTGAGAGTTGGTGCCATTAGCATCAACAAAGATACCAATAAACTAGATCAAATGGAAGCACGTGCAAAGAAACGGAGAGAAGATGCACCTGAGATTGGCGAGATCACGAGATTAAACGCCGAGCAAACGAAAAAGTTGTTCCCCCCTCTTGCAGAAGGGTACGAATCTGTTCATGTTAGTGGTGCCGCACGTGTTGATGGTCGCTTATTACGAGAGGCACTACATCGGTTCGCAAAAAAACACGGAGCTACAATCATAAATGGAAGTGCAAAAATTGAAACAAAAAACAATAAAGTAATCGGAATCTCAGTTAATAATGAGTTGATTTATGCTGAAAAAGTGATTGTAACTGCCGGAGCATGGGCAAAACAGTTATTTGAGCCATTAGGAATTAACTTTGCTGTAGAACCACAGAAAGCTCAGATACTGCACTTACATCTGCCGGATACCGATACGAGCTTATGGCCTGTCGTTATGCCACCTAGCAATCATTATTTATTAGCTTTTGAAAATAATCGGATTGTGATAGGCTCCACCCATGAAAATGAATCAGGCTTTGATAGCCGAGTTACACCTGCAGGAATACACGAAATTATCGAAAAAAGCCTAGGTGTTGCCCCTGGATTAGCAAATAGTACATTAGTAGAAGCACGTGTTGGATTTCGACCGTTTACACCTGGTTTCTTGCCTGTTATCGGGACGGTTCCTGGATGGCAAGGATTATTGACCGCTAATGGTCTCGGAGCATCAGGATTAACGATGGGGCCATATTTAGGAGAACAGTTAGCTAAATTAGCACTCGAGCAGGAAACAGAGATTGATTTATCGCTTTATCCTGTCGAAGGAGCGATTAAACAGCAATAAAATACCCCCCTCTTCTAGCGTCAGCTAAAAGGAGGGGGGTATTTTAAATTTTAATTAAAAGTGATCTGTTACTGCACCTTTAGATGAACAAGATACATTATGTGCATACTTGCCTAGAATTCCTCGTTTTTCAAGCGGTTTCGCTTTCCAGTTTTTACGTCTTTCTTCTAACACTTCTTCTGTTACGTCCATTGATATTTCTTGCAAATCAGAATCAATCGTTACCATATCTCCTTCTTGTAACAAACCGATTGGTCCACCGACTTGTGCTTCTGGAGCAATATGACCAACTACTAATCCGTGTGTACCACCAGAAAAACGCCCATCTGTTAATAAGGCAACCTTTTCACCTAAACCTTTACCAACTAGGATAGCTGAAATCGAAAGCATTTCTGGCATTCCTGGTCCGCCTTTAGGTCCTACTTGACGAATAACTAACACATCACCTTCATTAATTTCATTATTAATTACCGCATTAGTTGCTTCATCTTCTGTATCGTATACTCTAGCAGGTCCTGTATGTCGGTTTACCTTAACACCAGATACTTTGGCTACTGCACCACTTGGCGCAAGATTACCCTTCAAAATAATAAGTGGGCCATCTTTACGTTTTGGATTATCAAACGGCATAATAATCTCTTGCCCCTCTTGTAAAGAAGGTGCATCTGCTAAGTTCTCAGCAATTGTTTTACCTGTTACTGTTAAACAGTCTCCGTGTAAATATCCCGCTTCTAAAAGTAATTTCATTACCGCAGGAACACCGCCAATGTTATAAAGATCTTCCATAACATATTTACCACTAGGCTTCAGATCTGCTAGGTGTGGCACTTTCTTTTGGATGCGATTGAAATCATCAATTGTTACATCTACTTCTGCAGAGTGCGCAATCGCTAGTAGGTGTAATACAGCATTTGTTGAACCACCTAAAGCCATCACGACAGTAATGGCATTTTCAAAAGCTTCTTTCGTCATAATGTCTTTTGGATAAATGCCTTTTTCTAATAATTTATAAACCGTTTCACCCGCACGATAACAATCAGCTAGCTTGTCTGTTGATTCAGCAGGGTTAGAAGAACTTCCTGGTAAACTCATACCTAACGCTTCAACAGCAG
The DNA here is from genome assembly GCF_045635475.1 of Radiobacillus sp. PE A8.2. Taxonomy (NCBI): domain Bacteria; kingdom Bacillati; phylum Bacillota; class Bacilli; order Caryophanales; family Bacillaceae; genus Radiobacillus; species Radiobacillus sp. PE A8.2. The sequence goes on from NZ_JBJGXI010000035.1 coordinate 12,736, forward strand.
TCGCCATCGTGTTCGCTGTGTACATACCACCACATGATCCAGAACCAGGGCATGCTAGACACTCAATACCATGCAATTCATCATCACTGATGTCACCATTGTTGTGCTTTCCTACCCCTTCAAATACAGAAACGATGTCAAGCTTTTCACCATTGCGATGTCCCGGTGCGATCGTTCCACCATAAACAAATACTGCAGGCACATCAGAACGTGCGATTGAAATTAAACAGCCAGGAATATTTTTATCACAGCCGCCAATTGCGACATACCCGTCCAAATTTTCGGCTCCAACAACCGTTTCAATCGAATCAGCAATAATATCACGGCTCGGCAGCGAATAACGCATGCCAGAAGTACCCATTGAAATACCATCAGAAACAGTAATCGTGTTAAAAATCATCGGTACGCCACCAGCTTGTCTAGCCCCGTCTTTTGCTTTAACCGCTAGGTCATGAATATGAATGTTACAAGGAGTCACTTCACTCCAAGTACTTGCAATACCAATCATCGGTTTTTTAAAATCTTCATCAGTTACACCAACCGCCCTTAACATAGCCCGGTTTGGTGCTCTTTTTGTGTCATCAAAAACATGACTTTTAATACGTAAATCCTTCTTCATTTTTATTACCCCCTGTCACTCTTTCTAACAACTATAATAGTTTATTGAAAATAGTTCAATGTATTTGTTATTTTCTAAAAATTTTTCTTTCTAAAACAGGTTGCACGTTATAAATATGTAGAAAACGCAAAGAGCATAGCAGATGCTATGCTCTTTTAACATTTACTATTTCGGTATTGTCAACGTTTGACCAATATAAATCATATCTCCTGTTAAATTGTTTGCCTCTTTAATAGCATTTAAAGTTGTATTATAGTTCAGGGCGATTTTTGATAAAGAGTCACCTGACACAACTTTATATGTGGTTAACAATGGTTCCTGTGTTTCTTCAGGTATAGTTGGTTCATGTATAGCTGGAACTTTTAACTTTTGACCAACATAAATGTTATCTGATAATAAACCATTGATCGCTTTCAAGTTGCTAACGGTTGTTCGATTCCGGTCCGCAATTTCCCATAAGCTGTCACCACTCACTACCGTGTATGTTTCGTAACTCTGTATTTCCTGCTCCTGATATACAGGGGATACAACAGGAACAGTAGAAGGTAGTGTTGTTGCGTAGCTATTCCAAACGGCTTTGTTTTCTTGACCTAAGCTCCAATTTCCCACCCCACGAATATCGTATTCACTTACAAGATTAAGCTTTTGTCGAATTGATTGTTCATTTTCAAACCATATCGTATACGTACCAGGTGATAAGGAAGAGCCTGCTACGAATGTTATTGGATCATCTGGGTCAATGGTAATAGTCGCTTTCGGTGTTTTACTAATTTCATCAAAAACAACTGTCCCATTATATGTTGTTATCAACTTTTCAACTTGTGCATTGGAAATACCATACCCTCCATAGCCTGACCCTTCCATCCAGTAACGTCCATAGTGAGCGACACCAACCACAATCTTATCCAACGCAACCTGCTGATCTATCGCATATTGAATTGATCTTTCTACCCAGCCATAACTAGCGACTGGTCCGGCCTCTCCACCCGGAAAGCTTTCGTCATAACTCATGATCATCAAATAGTCCGCATACTTTCCTAAGTTTGTATAGTCGTATGCACCATGCCAACCTTGCGTCCATCCGTTTGGATTGGCAGCAACCGCAACGGATACGTCTTTTGTAGAAGGGACTTTTTGCCGTAATAGACGGACAAATGCAGTAAAATCGTCACGATCTTCATCTGTAATATTTTCAATATCTACATTTACTCCATCAAGATTAAACCGTTCGATTGCGTCAGCTATTTGCTGTGCTGCGAGTTCCTTATTGGCAAGCATTGCCCTACCTACATCACGGTTCCAATGATTACTTAAGAAAGGTACTACACGGAGACCTTGTTGATGCATTTCTTCAACAAATTGCAAATCAACTTGATAGGTTAGCTTTAACGTACCATCTGGATTAATGTCAAAATAACTAGGTGAAACAACGTTCATGGAAAGATTTGTTTGCTTCACCGTGTTCACATACTCGTTTGTATTACCGAAGTATAGGTAGCCGAGATTAATCACCTCGCTAGCCATAGCCGGAAGCCGCAATGTTTGATTTATCTCAAGCTCTTCGCTTGAAAGATTGTTGAGCGACATTATTGCATCAACCGTTGTATTATACCGCTTTGCAATCGTGTAAAGTGTATCACCGGAAGTGACAGTGTATATGTTTAATTGCACTGCTAATGTCTCACTTTCATTACCTGCTTGGTCTGTTTGTATTATTGTTATAGCTAGTTCCTCTGGTGTCGCGAATTCATCAATGTTAACATCAATTGAAAAGAAACCATTCGCTTCCGCAATCTCACTTATGACAGGTCCATTCTCCACTGCAACTTTCACCGTCGCATTCGCTTCTGCAACACCGATGGCTGTGTAAATGGTGTTGCCATTCTCCACACGAAAACCATTTTTCGTGACCACTGGATTTTCTACAATTGTATCTTTCTCAACTGTAGAAGTTTGCACAATACTTTTATTTCCAAAACGGTCTGTTTGTTCAACCTCTATCGTAATTAACCCGTCTTCTAAGGGTGTTAAATCAAAGCTTCTTTCAAAAGTCCGACTAGTTACTTGTGAGTTTTTTGTTATTTGTGTATTTCCATCGTTAACGGTTATCCGTACTTGTGCCCCTTCTTCAACATCCGTGCCTAAGATAGAATAGTCTTGAACATTACTGCTATTCATATAATCTGACACCTTCAATATAGCTTCTGTTGGTGCAGATGTATCCTTTACAACTTGTTTTGATTGTGGTGCCGCCTCATTTCCTGCTGCATCTGTTGCTACAAACGAAAGGTTAATTTCGCCGTCACGAAAAAAACTTGTATCAGTTGTATACTCGAATACCCCTTGGTTATTTGAAGTAACAGATTCTCTAATTTCTTTTTCACCATCTGTTAAAAGTACTTCGATTTTTATATTTGGTTCAGATTTACCTGTTAACGTGTAATTGTCTTGATTTCCTTTATATATATTCGGTGTACTAATTAAAGCAATTTTTGTAGGTGCGACCGTATCTTTTACTAATGTTTTCGTCATGCTAGGACTTACATTTCCGGCTTCATCTGCTTGGGTCACTTCGAATCGGACATCGCCATCATGTAGTGAAGTGAGATCAACCGAAAACTGATAGCTTCCACTCGCATCTGCCTTATCATTCACGATGATGGGTTCACCGTCCACATTAGCTATTTTCACGTTCACTTCTGAATCTGGCTCAGCCTCACCAATTAACCTATATTCTGCTTCGTTATCTTTATTAATAAAATTGTTATTGCCTAGTGTTGGCGCAACTGGAACAATTGCATCCTTAAGTAATTGCACTTCTCCTTGGTCACTCACGATTCCTGATGGACTTGTTTGGGTTGCTCGGATGGTTACATACGTGTTATGCAAGCTACCAAGGTCAATCTCTAGATTAAATTCCCCAACATCATTTGCTGTTGTTGTAGCTAAAACGTCTTGTTCAATTCCATCGGAGACTATTATATCCACTGTGGAATCTGGATGGGCATTTCCAACAACACGATAACTTTTTTGGTTACGATAATTGATACTATCTGTATTTTTTATTACTGGAGCTTCCAAGCTTGTTTCTTTCACTATGGTAGTTTGACTCGCAGCACTTCGGTTTCCTGCATTGTCTGTTGCCCGAGTAGTTACAGTTAATTTGCCATCTTGTAATTGTCGCAAATCAAAGTTTGCTTGAAACTCCCCATTTTCATTTGTGCTTGTTTCCGCCGTTAAGCTAGGATTCAACCCGTCAGCAATAATGATTTCAACCTCATCCCCAGGCTCTGATAAACCAAAGATAGTATAACGATTAACATTTTCGAGGGTAATTTGCTCTCTATGATCAATAATCGGCTCTCCTACAACCGTATCTTTCACTACCCTAGCTTGTGTTTTGCTACTTTCATTTCCACTTTTATCAATCGCTGTAACGGTAACGGTGATCGGACCATCATTAAGAGCAGTCATGTTCACTGGTTTACCAAATTTTCCGGAAGCACTACTCTTTGTTTCGGAAATGATCGATCCATTAACAGAATCTGTTGCACGGATAATTACATTCGCATCCGACTCCGTTATCCCTGTAATCGTGTATGAGCTAGCATTAGAACTACTTATAGTAGTTAATTCAGCTAACTCTGGTTGCATAATGGTTGTATCCTTGATAGCAGTTGTGTTTACCTGTTCACTTTCATTACCAGCGGAATCCATCGCCTTGATTGTAATGCTAATTTCTCCGTCATTGAGTGTCGTCGTATTGATAAAAGCACTAAACTCCCCATGTTCATTAGCTAGTACTTCTTTTTCGATATTGACACCTTCATTATCAGAAGTAACAATCGATACTGTAGCCGCTGTTTCAACAGTACCCGTAATTAAAAATGCTGGAGCTGCTTGTTGGTTTATGATTTTACTATGTTCTATAGCAGGTTCTTGAGTCTGTGTATCTTTTTTTAGCATTAGTTGTCCATCACCACTTTTATTTCCAGCAGCATCCGTTGCAGAGGTGGTAATGGTAACTGTTCCGTCCCGTAAAGCAGTAAGATCCACATGTTGCAGAAAACTTCCATCCGCATCAGCTTTTAAGTTGTAGGTTAATGCAGGGGAAACACCGTCTGTTATCGATATAGTTACTGTTGCACCCGCTTCGGTTCTACCCTTTACTACAAACTCCGATTGATTAGCGTTTGTTATTCTGTCTTGCTGCTCTAAAACTGGAACAGGAGGAGCAGTCTGATCTGCAGGCGGCTGGATGATTGTTTCTCTTTTAGGTATTGTTAAAACCTGACCTACATAGATCATATTTGTTGTTAAATTGTTTGACGATTTTATAGCATTAACCGTTGTCATGTGCGTTTTAGCAATTAGTGATAAACTATCGCCACGCACAACCGTATAGGTTGAAGTTTCAGTTGATGGTTCTTGAACTCTTTCGCTTTTTTTTTGCGGGATGTTTAAAACCTGTCCTACATAAATCATGTCTGTTGTTAAATTATTTAACGATCTAATTTGGTCGACGGCTGTGTTAAAACGATTAGCAATCACAGAAAGTGAATCTCCACTTACAATGACATAACTAAGGGTGTCATTTGTAGTTTCCGTTGGAGTAGAAGGAATTTCAGGTTCAGATTTTTGAACTGGCTCCGTTTGTTGATTGCCAGGAATCTTTAATGCTTGTCCAACATAAATCATATCTGTTGTTAAGTTATTCAAAGACCGAATCGTTTCAACAGTCGTATTCAGTCGCTTCGCAATTACTGATAACGAATCACCTGAGTTCACTTTATACGTCGTGTTACTCTCCTCGCTCGGCCTCTGTTCTGACGCCGGTACCGTAGGGGCTGCAGCTATAGGAATTTTTAGTTTCTGGCCTACGTATATGGTATCGCTTGTCAATTGATTATATGCTCGGATTGAATCAGTAGTAGTATTGTTTCTTTTCGCTATCACAGAGAGACTATCACCGGATACGATCGTATAAGTAATAAAAGGCAGACTTAGCCGTTGACCTATATAAATATTATCAGATGTTAAATTATTTACTGTTTTTAATGATGAGACGGAAATGTCAAAACGTTTTGCTATAACAGATAAACTATCACCCGACTGAACAACATAAACATCAGATTCCGTTACCTTTTGTGTTTGTATCGTATTTGTTTGGGCGCTAGCGATTGCCGGTGCTGCACCCATGTACAAGGTAGCAACCATCAAAGATCCTACCATTACTTTTACTACACTAATTTTTTTAGCAGGGAACCTTGATCGAACAAGTTCGTTAATTTGTAGTTGCAGATCTTTTTTCTTTTTGGATGCACCATCTAGTTCCGCTGCAAACTCCGTCATTTGTGGATCCAAATAGACGATTAGAGAATAATTATCTTTTCCCATTTCTATTAACTCATAACCTTTAATATCCATAAATAACACCTCGACATATAGACTCTAGTCTTATTGTCTCTTTATGCTCTTATCTTATCCCGATCCGATTTAGAGGTTTGCTGACCTGCAATTTGAATGTTTGGAGTACCGATTTTACTTGTCAACTGAACATTTTACTTGTTTGTGAATAATATAGCAGAAGAGAAAATGACAGTTTGAAAAGTTAGGATCACGGAAATATTATGGTAACAGAAGAATTTTTGGTGCCGCAATTCAATCACTTTGATTGATTTTATATTTAATTTATGGTATTGTATTTAGCAATATACTTTTTTACCGCGCCAACAAAAAGGAGGATGATCCATGCGCAATGTGACATTAGAAGAAATATTTGTACACCCTATCGCACAAAAGTACTTAGGGCGTTCTGGCATTGCACATGCAGTTGCTGTAGCTGAGCATGCTTATAAAATTGCGATAGACTCAGATGTTTGTCCAGATTTAGCGACAAAAGCTGCTTTGTTACACGATATCGGACACTACAACTGGTACCGAGACGGTAAATGGGATTACCAGCTATATAAAGAAAATGATATCCACCCGATAAAAGGGGCAGCTAGAGCTCACAAACTGTTAGTACGTTTAGGCGAAGAACCGCAAGCAGCAAAAGCAATTGCGCTAGCTATTTTACTACACACCGATTCTTATTTGCCTGATGGCAACTTACATCTCAATCCTCTACAACGGATTGTTTCTCTTGCTGACGAAGCAGATGAACAGCCCGGCGGCGCACATCACTATCGATCGATTGAACACACTACCGCTTTAGAGAAAATAAAAAAGCTCGACCATGTTATAGAGCTAGAATTAATCCAACAAAACAACAAGGAACAAATGAGCTAGTCCTGTGATCCTTTAGACCTTCTGATCACAGGCACCTCTATATTTTTATCCTCTTTTTGGCTCCATTATTTTGGAACAATTTTACCAAAAACTATGTTATCCTCATTTTATCAGCCTCTTTTTTATGGGGGAAAGTGAGGAAATAATAATTGAAATTCCAAAGATTACTCGGCACATTAATATGGATAGCGATTACGATAGCAATGATTAGCTTTGCCGTTTACCAATATAAAGAATATAAGCGTTTGGAAAATGTACCAATGCCATCACAGCTACACCCTGTGGTTGAAGACAAAAAAGATGCTCTCATCGAAGCAGTAGAACAGATTGGGGTATCGATCATTATTACCGATGGTTTTCGTACAACGGAGGAGCAAAAAGAGCTCTATGCGCTTGGCCGAACAGCGCCAGGTAATATCGTTACCTATGCCCAAGGTGGAGAATCGTACCATAATTATGGCCTGGCGATCGACTTTGCTATCCGTTTAGAAAACGGCGACGTTATTTGGGATATCGATTATGATGGCAATAACAACGGTACAGCAGATTGGACAGAAGTTGTAGAGCGCGCGAAGCAGTTAGGGTTTGAATGGGGCGGAGATTGGCATAACTTTCAAGACTACCCACACCTACAAATGGATTTCGACCTAAGCATTCATGACCTACAGCGAGGTTATCGACCTGACACAGAGAACTAAATAAGCTGTACTACATAATAGCACAGCTTCATTAATTAAAAATATACAATATAGATAATAATACATAAGACAATTCGATAAATGGCGAATGGCACAAGTTTAATACGATTAATTAATTTCAAGAAAAATCGAATTGAAATTAACGCAACAATAAAGGCGCTAATGAACCCAGCAAGGAAAAACGGCCAAACTTCTAGATTGAAGTATTCCCAGTTCTTTACTAACGAGAGAAAACTAGCCCCAGCCATAATAGGGACTGCCATAATAAACGTGAAATCGGCAGCAGCACGGTGACTCATCCCAAGCAATACGCCACCAGAAATCGTTGACCCCGACCTAGAAAAGCCAGGCCATAATGATAAACATTGTATTAGTCCAACGGTGAAGGCTTGTTTATAAGTGATCTGATCAACACTTTCGACAATGGTCTTTTTAGGACGAAAGCGATCAGCTATAATCATGAAGATTGCTCCGATAAATAGACCAATTAATACTGTAGATGTAGAAAACAAATATTCATCAATGTAATCCTCGAATAATACACCTAAAATCCCAGCAGGAATTAATCCGACAATCACCTGCGTTAATTTAAGTTTGTTCTCGTTTGCCTTGTAAGTTTTATTTCTTCTAAGGCCCAGCATTTCAATAAATCTTTCTTTAAATATTACGATTACTGCCGTTATTGACCCTAGTTGAATTACCACTTTAAACGTATTCGCCACATACTTCGTTAAAAAATCCTCTGACTTTAGCCACACATCATCTACAATAATCATATGTCCAGTAGATGATACCGGGGCAAATTCAGTTAAACCTTCTACAATCCCTAATAAAACTGCTTTCAATATTAACATGAAATCCACAGTCATATCCCCTATCTTCCTATATAAATACAAGCTAAAATTATTTTAATCGATTCTCCGTTAAAAGGGTACTAAATTTTTATAGCAAGCGGCCGTGTATTGGAACAGACATTTTTCATGTTTACTTTTCGGTCTTTTCACAAGGCTTTTTTCGTATAGTTTGTTGTCTTTCACTTCAAATTTGAAGTGAAATGCGTCGTAACGTAGTGCTCGTGATTTCCGCTCCAGGCAGTCGCTTTCCGCGGGCACGGCTTCAGCTAACTCAGAAGCAAAATGCGCTTCTGAGTGGATCTTCAGCTCGCGCTGTCCCGCAGGAGTCGACTGCCTGGAGCTCCAATCACCCCAAATGAAGAGCAATCCCGTTAGCAGCGTAGGAAATCCACTTCGACTCCTGCGGGTCTAGTGGCCTAAGTGAGACCCCGCAGAACGCAGGAGGCCACTGAAAAAGTCCGATAAATTTTGAAAAGAGTGAATACCAAAAAAATCCATCCCCACTTTCCGCCTAAAAATCAGAAGTAAATCGAACTGGTTTCTCCACTTTTCTATAGAAAAGTAGCAAGATTTTGGGATAGTGTTTTTGAAAAAACTTCATTTTTAACAGACAAAGACTTTTTCAGTGGCCTTGAACGCAGTTCGAGGAGGCTCACTAGCCCCCCGCGGAAAGCGAAGTGGATTTCCGGAGCGGTGCAAGCACTCTCCAAGTTACGACGGAGTTTAGCTGTTTTCCGCAACACAACAATCTTTAAGAATAAAGCGTACTACAAAAAGGAACAGCTGGAAATAAGTATCCAAGCTGTTCATTCAAACCATATATGATTAGGAATTATTAAACACCTGTTTTGTGATTTTCTCACCCAAATATTCGTTTGCTTCTTCCAGCTGCTTATGTTCTTCCAAAGAGTCACCTGCGTAACGGTCCACTGTCTTTAACGGGTGCTCGGCGTCTAAATCAGAACGCATTCCAATATTTTCGCTATCCACTTCTTTTTTCGTATAGTTTGGTTGTTTATTTTGTTTCAAAATAATCACCTCTTTATTAGCTTTTGCAGGATGAGGTGATTCATTCGGTATATTAGCTTCACATTATGCTAATATAAGGATATAACTTATACACATAATGGAGATGAATAAATTGAACAAGGAAATCATCAATCGTTTTATTACTTATGCAAAAGTAGATACGCAATCAAATGAAAACAATCAAAAAACTCCCTCAACAGATGGACAATTAACCTTGGCAAAAATGCTCGTTGATGAATTACAATCGATCGGCATGGAAGACGTAACGATCGATGATCACGGATATGTAATGGCTACGTTACCCGCTAATACCGATAAAGAAGTACCTACGATCGGGTTTCTAGCACATGTCGATACCGCTACGGACTTCACAGGCGCTAATGTAAACCCACAAATCATTGATAATTATGAGGGCAATGATATCGTGTTAAACGAAGCGTTAAATGTAGTCTTATCAACAGAAGCTTTTCCCGAGTTGAAAAAGTACAAAGGACATACCTTGATCACTACAGATGGAACAACATTGCTTGGCGCAGACAATAAGGCAGGAATTGCTGAGATCATGACTGCGATGGCTTATTTAATTGATCATACAGAAATCAAACACGGCAAAATACGCGTCGCATTTACCCCTGATGAAGAAATCGGACGCGGCCCGCATAAATTTGATGTCAAGGAATTCGACGCTAGTTTTGCTTACACAATTGATGGCGGCCCACTTGGCGAATTACAATACGAGAGCTTTAATGCGGCTGCTGCCAAGATCACTTTCAAAGGAAACAACGTGCATCCCGGGACAGCTAAAAATAAAATGGTGAACTCTACAAAAATAGCCATGGAATTTAACAATCAACTACCGAAAGAAGAAGCTCCTGAGCATACAGAAAAATATGAAGGTTTTTATCATTTGCTATCGTTTGAGGGAGATGTTGAGCAAACCAAACTACACTACATCATTCGTGACCATGATCGAGAAAAATTTAATTTTAAGAAGAAAAATATCGAAGCATTGGTCGAAAATTTCAAATCTACATATGGTCAAGAAAATATTATCTTAGAAATGAACGATCAATATTACAACATGGCAGAAAAGATTGAGCCGGTAAAAGAAATTGTTGATGTCGCTTATGAAGCAATGAAAAAACTAGGTATAACTCCACTCGTTGACCCGATTCGTGGTGGAACAGATGGTTCTCAGCTCTCCTTTATGGGACTACCTACTCCAAACATATTTACAGGTGGAGAGAATTTCCATGGTAAGTTTGAATATATCTCGGTAAATAATATGGAAAAAGCTGTTCAAACCATAGTAGAGATTATCCAATTGTTCGAGAAAAGAGCATAATTTTATAGCAATCCGGATAATTACAAATTTTGGCTTTGAGGTGAGGTTGAATCTTTACTTCTTACATGCTATACTAAAGTTAATTATTTTTGCCCGGATTTGATTAATGATAGAAGCAACAACTGTTAAGTGTATGTGATCTGGAATGATGATGCGGCAAGAATAGTAATATTTTGTGCAACAAGTGCACTTGGAGGAAAAGAAACATGAACAATGGTACAGTAAAATGGTTTAACGCAGACAAAGGTTTTGGATTTATCGAAGTTGAAGGTGGAGACGACGTATTCGTACACTTCTCTGCAATCCAAGGCGAAGGTTTCAAAACATTAGACGAAGGTCAAGCGGTAACATTCGATATCGAAGAAGGTAACCGTGGACCACAGGCTACTAACGTTGTTAAAGCGTAAGTAGATATGATAAGAAGGTCTTCCATCATGGAAGGCCTTCTTTTTTTTGCACAAAAAAACCAGTTTTTTCTAGCATGTTCAGCCTTCTTAATTCCTTTGTTTAATCCAGTCCAGGAATACTAATTTCCTTCTCAGCCGGACAATCACTTATGCATATCACTTTGAGCTTGATTAATCGCAAAACGATATTTGTTTAATCTCACTTCGAGATATATAATAAAACTAAGTTAAAGGTAAGCGATTACAAAAACAATGAACACTTCAACTTAAGAAGGTTCATAAGGAGGATTTTGAGATGAGCCAAACAGAAAGAAATGATAAAGTGGAACACCTTTTGGAAAAAAATAAATTTAATCAAGAAGAGGTGCTTGATATGTCCGATGAACAAATTGAATACTTCCACTGGCTCTATTTTGAAGAATCTGTTTATGACTTAATGTAAAATTAAACCACAACAGCTCTTGCTTTTCTAAGCAAGAGCTGTTTTCAAATTCTTTTACTAACCTTATTATATTTATTCAAGCAGCAAAAAAAGAAGATTGATATTCACCATCCTCCTTAGAACTCTATACAGTCATCATTAGTCATCTTCATCACTTAGCATAGCTTTAATACCAGCAATATTTATCCCCTTATCTACTAAAGGCTTAATTTTCTTCAACCTTTGAATATCATTTATGGAATAAACACGTCGATTACCTTCATTTCTAGCCGGTTTGATCAACCCTTGTTGTTCATAATATCTAATTTGTCGAGCTGTTAAATCGGTAAGTTCTTCTACCACACTAATAGGGAAAGTAGCTTTATCATCAGGAATATCATTATTCAAGTGCTCCTTCCCCCTCTCTCTCTTATTGGTCAAATTTATTTATACTTAGCAAGATGTGTATATACATCTCCTAAATTTGAAAAACCTAATTCCCGAATCAACCGGACACTCTCCGCCCATAATTTAGCTGTAGCAATAGCATCGTACAATGCATGGTGTCTTTGATCAATTTCAATTCCATAATGCGAACAACATTCATCAAGTGAAACAAGTCCCTCTTCTGGTTCCACTATTTGAAGTAAAAAAGCTGTATCAACAATACGATGACTAAAACTTGTTTTCAACACTTTCCAATTCACATGTTTCATAAATTCCTTTTCATGGCTTGAATGATGGGCAACAAGCGTGTCACTATTTATGAACTTATAGAAATTATGCAATACCGTTTCTATCGGTTCAGCGTTCATTAGCTCCTGTTTTGTAATGCCAGTTAAACGCTCAATCTCTTCTGTTGGACCTTCTTCACTGTATATCGGTGCATAAAAGACTTCCTCTTCAAGTACGTGCTCACCAACCATTTTGACCGCACCAATGGAAAGTATGCTATCACCTTTATAAGGAAAGAAGCCTGTAGTTTCAATATCAAATACAACCACATTTAAATTATCAAGCGGAATATCTAAAACTCTTTTACTTTTAAGCTCTCGTTGAAGGTTTCGAACGAAAGCAGCCTGCCTAGGATCTGACTGACTTGACAATGAAGAGTACCCGTTCGTATTTAATTTACCGGTAATATCCTTTATAAATTGAAACATTGGATTCATGGCGAACACTCTTTTTCTATAGTTGATTTTACTTCCGATAGAAGTTTATATCCTTTTTTCATCATTTTCTTTAATTCTTGTTTTTCATCTTTATTTAGCAACTCTAAAGGAAGAAGATGTACCGCATCATAATCATCCGCATCGCGACGAAAATGGAGACGAAACTCTAGTAATCTTTCAAAAAAAGTTTCATATTCTTCAATCCATTCATAACGTTTTTTTAACTCTCGAAACCTTAATAATGTTGGCGCAGTATACACTTGATTTTTTAAAGCTAACAAACGCAATGCATTTACATAAGGATAAAAAGTCGTTTGTTTTAATTGTATACTTCCAGATTCTGTTCCATGTAACTCAGGAAGCAATTGACCCAATACGCCAATTCCTTTTTTGATAAATTCAACATTTTCCACAAACCTAATATTAAGTTTCGGATTTGCCTCAATCGTATTGAAAGCTAAATCTTTTAGATCATCCAAATATTTTTCATCACCAATGAAAACCCGAGAATCAAAAAATGTACAAAAATGGCGTAACGATTCCCAACTAGCCTCTTGTAACCACTCCGTTATTTGTGTTTCCCATTTATCAAGAGATTGACACCACCTAGGGTTTAAAGCCATAACTTTGCCATCACAAAGTTCATAGTCCACCGCCGCCAATCCTTCTGTAATCTCTTTGCCTAGAGCTAAAAAATATGGTTCACAGTAGTCATCACCATTGAAAATAATTCCATGATCTTGATCACTCCATACAGACTGTTCAAATCTACCAGCACTTCCCATTAAAAAGAAAACAAAAGGAGCAGGAGGTTCCCCCCGCTCACTTTGCACTTTCTTGATTGCTATTTGAACTGTAGCTTTCATAATTTCATCATGAAATTCATTTAACTGCTGATGATTTGTCGAAACAGCTCGCATCTCTTGATGTCGCCATTTTTTAATATCAGCATAGCTTGTCAAATAGATCAATCCCTTTTGTTTGTTTCGAATTATTAAGCACCTTTTTTGTCGTCAGATCCAGGCATGTTTTCAGGATAACCGTAGCCACCGTGTTCACTCATATCAAGACCAAGGATTTCTTCTTCCTCAGATACACGCAGACCACCCATCACAACATCCATTACCTTTAAGATGATAAACGCTACAACAAATGCATACAAACCACTTGTTACAACACCTAATGCTTGAACGCCTAACTGTTCAAATCCACCACCGTAGAATAATCCCGGTTTACCCCAGTCAATTTCAGATGAGAATGCTGGTACTGCAAATAGTCCATTTGCAAGCGTGCCCCAAACACCGACTGTACCGTGTACAGATAGCGCGAAAATTGGATCATCAATTTTAGCAGTTTCAAACATTTTTACACTAAATACAACTATTACACCACCGACAAGACCGATTACAACCGCTGCCCAAGGCTCAACAAATCCTGCAGGAGCCGTGATTGCAACTAGACCAGCTAGTGCACCATTCAGCATGTTTGGAACATCCGCTTTTCCTGTTAATGCATAAGCAGTAGCCATTGCAGCAACTGTACCACCAGCAGCTCCTAACATGGTGTTAAGAGCAACAAATCCAAAGAATCCATCAGCTACACCGAAAGTACTACCACCGTTAAATCCAAACCAACCTACCCAAAGAATCAACACACCTAACGCAGTATATACTTGGTTGTGCCCAGCTAAATCATTAGATGAACCATCTTTGTTGTATTTACCTATACGAGGTTTAAGAATGATTGTCGCAGCAAGTGCAGCCATTGCACCAGTTAAGTGTACAACAGTTGAACCAGCGAAATCCTGTTTACCATGATCAGCTAACCAGCCGCCACCCCAGATCCAGTGCGCAACTACCGGATAAATAAGTACAGAGAATAATATAGCGAAAATAACATACGCAGATAATTTAGCACGTTCCGCGAAACCAGCAAACGCAATTGTCATTGCAACTAGCGCAAACACCATTTGGAACATAATGTCTACAGCTGGAGATAATCCTTCACCTGCAAATGATGCATCACCTGCAAAGAAGCTTCCCCAACCTACAAACCAATTGCCTCCTTCGCCATAAATCAAGCCGTAACCTACTGCCCAGAACATGATAACGCCAATACCGGCTGTAAAGATTGTTTTACCAGCAACATGACCAGCGTTCTTCATTCTAGTTGAACCAGCTTCTAGTAAAATAAATCCACCAAGCATAAAGAATACTAAAACTGTACCAACAATAACCCATAAATTATCCATAAGTGCGATTTCCATTTTTTTCTCCCCTTTTGTGTGATGTGTATTAACATCTCGTGTTAAGTACTAATTTAGCAGGGTTTTTTTTGGCTCGCAACAACCTTGTAAGATAATCTAACATGTTAATTTATACAATTTTCTAAATATTATTGATATTTGTAATATTGTTAGTCGTTTACATTGCCGTTATAGCAACATTTATTAAGCTTAAGCAAATGTGGAGAATTTTTCAAAAAAATCTTTATCAAATCTTTTAAAAATCTGTGTTGGCTTTCTTTAATTTCTCATTAGATCAGCGCGAATTATAAAAAGGGCTATAAGCTTTGTTGCAGATGCTTATAGCCTTTTCACCCTACTGCGTAGCCCTCGGACTACTTTCAAAATTTATATTCTTGTGCGTGCCGTCACAGAACGGTTTTTTACTAGAATGTCCACAACGACATAATGAGAAGGATGGTTTAGTTTCAAATGCATTTCCTTCTGCATCGACTAATTCCACTTCCCCTGTAACACGGATCGAACCATTATCATTAATTTTTATTGTTACCTTTTTACTTTCATTCATTTTGTTACCCCCTTTTCACAAAATTTTACGGTTAAACTTAAGATGTGTCCAGCCCTTCATTAGTATGTTACTATGTAAATTCCATATAATTCCACGCATGTTTATGATTGTCCTATAGAATTATAAGAAGGGACAAGATAAATTATAAATGAGGTGAATTACATATGGATACAAATTCAGAACAGATCTATAGTTATTTCGACGAATCGATATTAGATTTTAAAGAAGGTACAAGCCGCTTCAAAGACCGCCTTCCGAAGATGACACAAGGCTACTTCGATTTTACGGAAGCTTGTTTCAAAGACGGCGCAATTCAAAAGAAAGAAAAACAGCTAATGGCACTCGGAATTAGTATCTACGCCCAAGACGAATATTGCATTATGTATCACGCGAAAGGCGCAGTAGAACACGGGGCTACCGAAGATGAAATCATGGAGACAATTGCCGTCAGTGCTGCACTTGGTGGCGGAGCTGCTTTTTCCCAAGGTGTTACACTCGCAATGGAAACTTTTGATTATTACACACAAACAAAACATTAGACAATGGATCAAATAGGAAATATATTATTTTTACCTTTATATACAAAAATCGAGTATGAACTTTGTTTTGTTCATACTCGATACATTTATTTTTATGCCATCCATTTAGGCGGTGTATTTTTATCCCAATACACTTCACCAATTTGGTGGTGTTTTTCAAATCCATCATTACTCAAATGGTAATGGAAGTTAAACCAATACCCTTCCTGTGGACGATTATCCCTTCTTACATGAAAACGTACAATATCTTTATTCGTTCTAGCATCATATATATCAAATATTTTCTCACCATATCCAGAAGAAGGTTTTTCTGTAATGCCATAATACGGCAAAGATTCTTCTCCTGCTTCGACTAATACTTGATTAACAACCTCTTCAATCGATGGTAAGATTTTTGTCATAAATTCATCTTCAACTTGATTTACAATTCTAGGACCTAGCTTAGCGAATGTTTGTGCTTTGGCTTGATCCGTAATCGCGCGAACCATATCATCTTCCGATTCAGGTGCATCATTACTATCGTCATGCTTCTCTTCTATAGCAGATTCTGGAGCAACATCATTCGAACTTGCCGGAGCAACTTCATCTGTTTCCGTGTCCGCATTTGCATCTAAATAGATTGGAGGGACATATGCTCCTAATGTTAATATCGTGATAAGTACGACAAATATTTTTTTCATCCAATGCTGCATATAAATTTCTCCCTTTTGCTCTACTAGATTAATTGTACCACGTTTAAAAAAGAAGTCTATAGATCTATTAAAATTTAATGAAAGCGTAACAATTGCTTGAATTTAAGTGCTCACGGCCCCTAACACACCACTTTTTTCCGTTTCTTTTCCGAAAGCTAATAAGATGAATAATCCGACTCCCGTAAACACTACACAAATAATAAATACATTACCGTAGCTTATAATACTAGAAAAATAGCCAAATAACAGGAATCCTGCTGTTTGTCCGATCTTTTGGGTATTCATATAAAGCGTTGTTGCAGTTCCTTGTTCCTTTGGCAAGAAATTTTGAAAGTAGGTAACTGCTAGCCCCGCCGTAATTGCAACATTCGCAGCACTTAATATTTGCAACGGATATATTTGCCAAGGTGCTGTTACGTTCCAAATTAATAAAAAGTATAGAAATGAAAATAAAAAACCTAGCCGAATCAGTAGTTTTAAATCGAGACGTGTCGCTAAAATTCCGAACATAATCATTAAAGGAACCTCGAATACGGGTGGTACACTAAAGATAATCCCAACATGCGCTTCGGTTCCACCTAATTCTTTCGTAACAAATTGAGGTATGTTTTGCATATTAATGGTGGTTGCTGCATGAAGTAAAAACATCGCGAGTACATTTGCCATAATATATGGTTTAAAAATAAATTTCCCTAAAGCTACTTGTCTTCCCGTCATATCTATTTTATTAGGTTCATCTTTTAAATAAATTGAAATTATTATAATAGATATGAAGAAACCCGTTGCCACCATTAAGAACAGGTTTTTAAAGTCCAACCAAACGAGCATCCAACCAGCAAAGGCTGGACCAACTGTCCATGCAAGTGCCATAAACATGCGAAATACATTCATGACATACGGGATTTCCTTCTTAGATATATTGGAATTCTCCACAACCTCTCGTGCATGCGCCCATAATTGCGGCATCGTCGCAGATGCTGCCCCTAAGAGAAAAAATGCTACAAAGGATAATAGATAATAGTCCCTAATATATGCAAACCCAATGTAACCGATTATGGCTGCGAAGGAAGTTATTATTAAAATTAATTTTCTGCTCGTTTTTCGATCTGACAATTTACCTATATACGTACTTATAACTACTCCACCTATAGCCATCGTAGTCATGAATATTCCATATTTAATGTTACTCATACCAATCAAATCAAGACCATAGATAGACGAAAACGGGATGAACAAAGAGATGGATAGGCAAAACATAAAATTCAACAATAATAAAAGCGGAAAAGTCGGTATCCTCCACACTAAAGCCGTTCGAGTCTTTGTCGCTGTGATAAATTTGCTGAGCAAATCGATCATTCCTGTCATTAAAAATTTCACCTTAAAACAAAGTTTATACACAGAAAAGCGCGTATATTATCTCACGAATGACTCGATTACTCAACGCATGATCCCAACGGTTTAGATCGCTTCCTGCACGATAAAGCTGTGGACAACTTTTTGTTTTTTAATTTTTTTTTATAAACCCCTCTGGATAACTCATTTTAAGGCAAGTTATCCACCTTATATTTGCAAAAACTGTGGAGAAAAGTCTGTTTCATAGGATAACTTTTCTTTACATGACATTTCCTCTTTGGATTGATTGTGGATAACAGAAATACTTCAAGCTGTTTGTTTTAATTCTGCAATCGCTTTTCTTTCATCCAACTGTGGAGTGATCACATAATATAGAAAAGTACCAAGCAAACCTACACTCGTTATAATAATCGCCATTATTATCGTTGATAAATAAGCACTTAAGGTCACAGTTATCGAAGCAATCAACATTCCTAAATTAAATCTCATGCCAACAAATGCCATATATGCGCTTCTTGCATCATCTGGTGGAATCGCCGCAGTATATGCCTGTTCCACTGGTACACGAAACACTTCCCCAACAGTTAAGACGACCATCATGATACACAATAACCAAATACTGTTCGAGTAGGAAATTACCGCATATCCGATTGAAAAGAGAAAGCAGCTCGTAACGAGTATGGATCGATCTTTCCAGTTACCAGATATCTTGGTAACAAATAAAGCAAGCAATGCCACGAGAATTGTATTTTCACTACGCAAGAAACCCATCATTGTTACACCATCAACTTCCCATAGAAGGAATTGTTGATTCGGCATCTGGTCACTTAGACGAATACCGATATAGTTCGTCAATTGAAACTCCATCGACATCACTAGCACGCCTGCAATTACGAAAACTACGAACAATCGGTCTTGAAGCACGCGTCGATAGCTCGAAAAAATCCGCGACACATGTTGTAAAGGCTTAAAAGAAGATTGCTCTTCAGGAACATAGCTTTCTTTTATATAAACATACACAAGAAATACAACAACAGCTGCCACAATACATAGCACGACGAAAAGTTCGAATAAATAATCCTGATATAAGAACGCACCAAGAATACCACCGATCGCAATCGACAGATTATTAGCCCAATACATGATTGAATACATTAATTTCCGTTGTTCTGGTGTACTAACATCAATTAACATCGCTTGGTTGGCCGGACCAGCTAACGCCCAACAAACACTGTTGATCGTCATCATAAAAAAGGTGATCGTTGGAGAGAAAAACCATGGTGAATTACAGATCATCATCGTAAAAAAAGCACCAAACCGGAGCACTTCAGCAAATAGCATAACTTTCCTTCGACCAAATTGATCGGAAAAATAACCGCCTATAAAGTTCATTCCAATTCCTACAAGTACATTACATAACAATAATAAGCCTGCTAACTTTGCACCAAAATGGTACGCCAAATAAATAGACATAAACGGAAAAATCATACTGCCTACAAATCTACTTATAAACGATTCTATAATGCGTATTTGAATGTTTTTATGAAAATCTTGGAATTTCATCAGTATCCTTCTTTCTTCTATGTATTGCTCCACAAAACGTAAGCGTGCGAAATAATATTATAACGCTGTGGCTGTCTGTTTGAAAGATAAAGATGAGATTTGGATACTTGGGGGCACAATTAGATTAAGAGCATTTTTTATAAGCAAGAGCCCTGGCGTCCACAAAAATCCATCGACTTTTATTATTCCCACTCACCAATACCGAAATCACCTCTACACAACCAGGACAATTTCCGCCCATGAAATTGATTAACCCTATTAAAAAAACGAAGCAAGTGGTTATACCTGCTCCGTTTTACCGTATCAATTTTTTGTAATTACTGTATGCTTATTTTCTTTGCCTGATAAAAACCAACCACTAATTGCGATAATTAGTAACATCCCCCAGAAAGTTACTTCCCATTCGCTACTGTGAGGAAAGTGTTCAGGAAGTATTCCTACTGCTGGACGAGCAAGTGTAATGACTGCAAGCTTAACACCAACCCAACCGACAATAACGTATGCAGTCGTTTCTAACCCAGGTCGCTTGTCCAATAATAGAATAAACCAACCTGCTGCATACTTGATTAATATCAAGCCTGCCACTGCCCCTGCAACAACAATCGCAAATTGCGCTCCATCCATGCCGCCAAATTGCGGAAGTGGAGTTATTGGCAAGGTGACAGCCAATGTTACAGCAGCAAGAATAGAATCAATTGCAAACGCAAGATCCGTAACACCTATTTTAGCAACTGTGGGCCAAAAACCTTTACTACCTGAAACACTAACGTCGTTTTCGTTTTCTTTAAAGAACACATGCTTCACGGCTAAATATATAAGGTATGCAGCACCAATCGCTTGTATTTGCCATACATTAACCAAAAAAGAGATTGCAAATAGCGCAGCGAATCTGAATACAAACGCTATGATAATCCCGTAATTTATGGCACGTTTTTTCTGATCTGCTGGTAGATGCTTAGCTATTACTGCAAGAACCAATGCATTGTCTGCTGACAAGATTCCTTCTAAGCCAATTAATATTAATAAAGTCCATCCATATTCAAGCCATAGCGAATCCAATATAGGCACTCCCCTCTCCTACAATTAAAATAAGACCTCCACCAATTTGTCCGTGGCTAAAGGCCTTTTTAAAAATCAAGCCTTCACCTTTAGGCAAAGATCTTGCTAACTATATCGTCTATAAAGATTGCGAATATTAATATATCGCCTAATAAAACAGTATGATTATACCACTTCCGTTATGCCTTGTCCAGATTACAGCTCCTCCATATTACTATACAAAACCGAACACGTGTATAAGTAATATTTTTGTATGACAAAATAGGCACAAGGAGGTCGAGACAATTATGGATAAGGAAATAGAAGATTTTGAACAAGATGGCTTCGATATGGACCACGCGGAGGCTGAAGAGATTTTAGATGACCTTGCTTTTTATCGTACGTTATTAGCAAATGTATGTATGATCGGAAAACCAGATACAGCCGAATGGGTATTAATTGATACAGGGGCAGCTAACTATAGCAAACGTATTCGCGCTGCATGTCAAAAGCGGTACGGCTCTGCGCCTCCAAAAGCAATTATTCTTACACACGGGCATTTTGATCATGTCGGTTCTGCCAAAAAACTGGCCGAATATTGGGATGTACCTATTTATATTCATCCTAAAGAAATAGATTACGTTAACGGAACAAAACAATATCCACCTGCTGATCCTACGGTTGGTGGGGGGATAATATCATTGTTATCGCCTATTTTTCCTACTAAGGCCGTAAACTTAGATGAATGGGTAAGGCCATTACCAGATGATGGGGAGCTACCATTTTTAGCTGATTGGAAATACATACTTACTCCCGGACATTCACCTGGTCACATTTCACTATTTCGCAAGCATGATCGTACATTAGTAGCCGGCGATGCCATTACTACAGAAAAAGCAGAATCTGGAATAGCTGTATTTTTTGCTCTCCAAAAGGTACACGGTCCTCCAGCTTATTTTACACACGAATGGGACCGTGCAGAAGAATCCGTCAAGACACTAGCCGAACTTGATCCGGAAGTGCTCATAACAGGACACGGCTTACCGATGAGTGGAGAGCTATTACGCAAACAATTACATGAACTGGCAGCCAATTTCAAAACACTCGCTATTCCAAAGCATAAAAGAGAACACTAATTTTAGACTTAATTTTCTGCATCGTAAAAGGAGTGAAGATCTCACTCCTTTTACTTTTGCTGTATGGACTACCATAAACCTACAATTCCAAATCGTCATCCTCTTGCTTTCGGGTCTGTTCATCTTTACTTGTAAACAATGAAAATATAGAAATAATCACAAATGCAGCTCCTAGACCAATAAAAAGACCCGCTCCTGGATAACCAAGAAGTTTACCAATTCCCAATCCCATCAATAACCCACCCGGAACCATATAACTAAGCCGCTTATCCAATGACTCACATCCTCCTTTTATTACAGAATGTCGTTAATTCGAACCATTACTATTCATATATACTTCTTCGAATGGTTGGACAATGACAAATCCTTCTCCGGAGAATTCCATTTGAATTGACTCTCCACTACCTCGACCCAAAAATGTTCTAAAGCTAATATCTGTGCGAAACTCAGGCTGAAGGTGACCTGACCAAGCTACCGTTGCATTCGGATCCGTAATAACAGGCTCTCCCGGACGTACTAGTAACGTTAATGGCTCATAGTGAGAAGTAACAGCTACCATTCCACTGCCTTTTAAGGTTACATTAAATAGTCCTCCAGACATCATGCCAGCAATTCTTTTCATCAGCTTAATATCCCACTCGATATTACCTGGTTCAAAGGCAAGTAAATCATTTCCATTTACTGTAATTGACTCATTATTTAATTCGAAAATTGTAATTTTCTTACCTTGATCTGCTAAGTATAAACGTCCTCTTCCGGTCGCTTTCATTAATGAACTTCCTTCACCGGTTAGCGCTTTCTTAAACATCTTACCTACACCATGTTCCAATACTTTTTCTCGCTCAAACTTTATTTTTCCGTTATAGGAAATCATAGAACCAGCTTTCGCCCATACTTGATCAATCAAATTAACTTCAAGAATTCTTGGTGTTTCCAATTCAAAATATTCATTTTCACCTTCATCTTGTTTTGTCTGCTTTATGAATTCGTCTAGAGAATACTTACCCATTTACAACAGCTCCTTTGTCTTATCTTGTTATATATACGATTGACCGTGGGGAAAGTTTCATTCACAAGACTACCTCTTTTCATTTATAAATTTAATTACCCTATTTATTATATTCTGATAACACAAACCCTCTTATTACGTACTTATAAAGATAACAAAATCATAATATATAATACCCTTCTACCATGCAATTTTCCCCATTACTACAGATTTTTTTGCACCAGTAGCTTTCGGTATATTATTAGTTCTTTTCTTGTAACATTGATAACCTAGAATTGCAAAAGTTATAGCTTCTTTTGCATCTGCTGGAATACCATAGTAATCGGTTCCTTCAATCAAAACTCCTTCTGGTAATAAAGCCTTTAATTCTTTCATTAACGTTTGATTATAGTACCCTCCGCCACTTACTAAAACTTCTTTTATATCTTTTAATTCGACATATCTATTAATTTCCTTAGCAATCGTTTTTCCAGTCAATGCTGTAACTGTTGCTAATTTGTCATAGTCTGTAATACCTAATTTACTCGCTTCATCCCACAACAGATTCGCAAACTCTTCTCCAAACAATTCTCTACCTGTACTTTTGGGCGGCAACTGATTATAGTATGGATGCATAAGAAGTTGATTTAGCCAACCTTCATTTACTTTTCCTTTAGCAGCTAGCAATCCATTTCTATCAAAAGATTGCACTCCTTTAGTTATCCTATTAGTAAACATATCAATCATCATATTTCCTGGACCTGTATCAAAAGCGATAATATCTGATTCGTTCGCGCTTGCAGGTAAAACAGTCAAATTGGATATCCCACCGATATTCAATAGTACTCTCCCAATCTTTCCCTTGAAAAGAAGATAATCAGCATAAGGAACTAAAGGTGCTCCTTGTCCACCTGCAGCCATATCTCGAGTTCTAAAGTCTCCAACAGTTGTAATACCTGTCTGCTCTGCGATCACACCAATATCACCAATTTGCAAAGTCGAAGTCACATTTCTTCCATTTATTGCAACCGGTTCGGGTTGGTGAAAAATAGTTTGCCCGTGTGAACTAACTAGCTGGATATCTCCCTTATGAAAATTCGCTTCACGAATGACTATTTCAGCAGCTTCAGCAAACAATTCGCCTAGAAGCATGTTCATTGTTGAAATATCAACAATACTCGCTTTTTCAGGTTGGCAAAGATCATATAGCTTTTTTTTTACAACTTCTGAAAAGGGTACAGTTTTAAAATTAATTAGTTGCCAATCAATGTTATGATTATGCTCTGTCAGTTTTACCAATGCAGCATCAATTCCATCCAAGGATGTGCCTGACATCAACCCAACAACATAGCTAGAAGAACTCGTACTCATCTACATTTTCCTTTCTATTGATACAGAATAAAAATAAAAAAACAGGTTAGCAATGATCCAACCTGTAAAAATACCCTTCTAACAATAAGAGCGAATAATATTATGGAGCCGCGGACGTAGCCTTAAGATGTGCGGCTGTCTTCCATAATGGACTCGATTTGTTAGTAATATGACATGTAAATCAATGTCAGGGTCAAACCAGATACTCGTTCCAGTAAAACCAGTATGTCCATAAGAACGACTAGAGAATAAGTCTCCACAAGCAGGCAATTTTTGCCCCTTCACTACCCAGCCTAATCCTCTATATTCTGTATCAAATGGTGTGTGATTTTGCTTAGACAGCGCCAATGCTACATTTGACAATATCTGTTTCCCTTCAAATTCCCCACCATTCTCAATCATTTTCGCATAATTTTGTAGGTCTTTAATGGTAGAAAACAACCCAGCGTGACCACTAATACCACCCATAGCTTCCGTATTTTCATCGTGAACGACTCCACATTTATACTCGTTCAATTTTTCGCTATATTCTGTCGCAGCATATCGTTCTCGAGAAAACGATGGATTGTAGCCACAACAAAGCATGTTTAAAGGTTTAAAAAGCTGCTCTTCGGTAAATTGCTCAAAAGGTTGTGTCGTAACTTTTTCGATTACTTTATATAACATGATCAAGCCAAGATCACTATACACTACCTTTTGATCCGGCGAATGATCTAGCTCCTCGGCAAAAATTGTTTCGATAATCTTATTTCTTGAAAAATTTTCTGCATAATATGACTTGTGTGCAGGTAAACCCGACGTATGAGTTAATAGATGTCTAATTGTAATTTTTTCCTTACCATTCTGACCGAACTTAGGTAAAAAGTGCGATATCGGGTCATCTAGCCTAATTTCTCCATTATCGATCAACTTTAAAATGGAAGGTAAGGTAGCAACTATTTTTGTCAATGATGCAAGATCAAACACCGTATCAAGACTCATCGGTAATTTATTCGGGTATACCGAGCGATAACCAATAGCCTCTTCCATTACCGTTTTTCCACCGTAGGAAACACTAATGACCGCTCCAGGAATATGCTCCAAGTCTATTTCCTTCTGCAAAAATTGAAGTACTTTTTCTCTCATTTGATATCACTCATTTCTAATCTAATTGCTTTTCGTAAGATTGATAGCTTTTACAAACTTCAAAGCCAAGTTTGTTATAAAATTTGATTAACTCTGTCCAATCTATAACAATCGAAAAGATATTTCGTTTCCTTAAATAGTAGACAGCAGCTTTAACAATTGATAGGCCATAGCGATTTTTCCGTTCGTTTGCGTCAATACCTAATGGACCGATCCCACCTAATTCATTCTCATATGATGGTGCCCAATACACATTTTGTGCAATAATCGGTGACTTTGCATCATTAATCCGACAAAAGCCAATAATCTCGCCTCTTTTTTTAGCCACAACGAATTCACGACCCGTTCCACCTTTATCAAAATATTGCATTGCTTCATATTCCCAGCGACCTGGAAAACATTGCTTCAAAAAGCTTAAAAAAGTCTGTCGTTCCTGTTCCCGTAAAATAGTGAATTCTACATCATCTATTTCCGGCAAGGATAGACCTTCATTTTGTTCGTAGTGACAATCTAGATCATGGGCAATGTATCCTTTTTTATACCCTTGCCTCTCGAACCAATTTACACTGTCTGCATATTCCAATGGTACTCCTGGGAAATAGTGCCACGTATCCATTCCAATCAACACACGCTTCACTCCGCATTCTTTTAATGCCGATTCCGCATGCTGTAATAATTGTTTTCC
Organism: Radiobacillus sp. PE A8.2; assembly: GCF_045635475.1. Lineage (NCBI taxonomy): Bacteria > Bacillati > Bacillota > Bacilli > Caryophanales > Bacillaceae > Radiobacillus > Radiobacillus sp. PE A8.2. The sequence goes on from NZ_JBJGXI010000035.1 coordinate 38,875, forward strand.
AATACCTCTACCACGATAATTGCTGTCAACTAGCAATACTTGTATCCAACCAGTTTCCCTACTAATACCTACATCGGTGTCATCTTGCCATTTTTTTGCTACAACAAAGCCAATGATACCGTCCTCATCGTTGACTACTATTTGTGACCCCATCTTAAATAAATTTACATCTTGAAAGCTATTTTGTTCAAATAGCTCTGGTCGCATTGGAAAATCCGCTCTTAGCTCTTTATTCCATAAATCGACTAACTCTGACAATCTATTCTTTTCCCAGGAAATAAATCTCATTATTATCTACACCTCATTTCTGTTAAAGTTAGTAACAAAATCTTGTGTCGTATTTTCATCAATCCACTCTTGTTCTTGTTTCCAACCTGCTATTACCGCTCCACCAACAGGATCGAGTTGCGGAATAATTAGCGAGGTATCCATTTGATATTGTTCCAAGATTAGATTAACTTCCCCTTCAAATAAATCTAATCTATGAAATAGCCCACCAGTTAGGACAACTGGGATTTTACGTTTTTCTTTCGACGAGAACAATTTTGTAGCCAAACTAGCGATAGATTTTCCTAAATCCTGGCCACACTTTTTAATAATTTTCCCAGCTACAATATCACCATGGTCTGCTGCTTGAACGACAATTCTGCTTAATGAAGCAATTAATTCTCTTGGATTATCCTGGTATATAATTCGAATGACTGTAGATAAGTCATCTACTTTAAAATGGTCAACCAAGAGCTGTTGAATAATTGTATCGTTTCCAGCTCCATCGTAAGCGAGAAAAGCTGCTTCTAGTCCATCTCTCCCTAGTTGGTAACCGCTTCCTTTATCACTAAACAAATAACCCCAACCACCAACTCTCCCTCTTTCTCCTCGCTCATTAAGACCATAAGCTATAGCTCCAGTCCCTGCAATTTGTACAATTCCCGGCCTTCCGAATGTCCCCGAGTATAGAGCCGTGATTGCGTCATTATCTACACTTACTTTCACATCATTTGCTACCAATGAACTTAGTAAACGAGACATTTCTTTATTATTAGTTGGGTGTTCTACCCCGGACATCCCTGCAAATAATCTAATAACTCGCTTGAACCTGTCACCAGATTGTTGTTTTAATAATTCTATTAATAATGTTAGTTCTTGATTAATTTTTGAAAAAGAAACACTATTAGGATTACTAGCTCCGACTGTTGCTGAAGCTACAACATTTCCATTACAGTCAGCTATGACACCTTTCGTCTTTGTCCCACCACCGTCTATGGCTAATACGTACATGTCATTCATCCTCCGGTACGTAGATATGAAACGAGCCAACTCAAGTTTGAAGAGTTAGCTCTTTTACAAATTGGATTTATTATAATTTCTCGTTCCGTTTTTCGTTAATAGCTCGATTGCATCTCTCGTTTTATTCAAGTGCGTTACCGTATCATCATAATTTATTGAGGCGACACACATGAATAAAATGTCCATTACTTGTAATTGTGCAATCCGCGAGGAAGTTGCACCACTACGAAATGTCGGTTCTTTCGTAGCTGACGTGTAAAGACGAATGTCAGCTTGTTCAGTCACAGGTGAATTTCCATACTTAGTTAAGCTAATGGTAGTTACATCGTTTTGCTTTGCTAGTTGTAGTACTTTAGCTACCTCCAGCGTTTGGCCAGAAAACGAAATACCGACAACAACGTCATCCTTTTGTGCGTTAGCCACCTGTGTTGCCGCCATGTGTAAATCGGTAAAAGCATAAGAAATTTTATTAATCCTCATGAATTTTTGTTGTGCATCAAGTGCAATGATACCTGACGCTCCTACACCAATAAAATGAATCTTTCTTGCATTCGTTAATACTTGAACCGCTTGTTGTATTTCATCTATATGCAACAGCTCAGCCGTTTCTCGTATTGTCTGGATGCTATTGTCGGTCATCTTTTCAATAATTGATTGCACTGGCTCATTCGGTTCAATATCACGAAAACCTTGAACGTCTGTCTTTTGCAGATCTCCAGCTACTCTTATTTTCAAATCCTGAAATCCTTTTAAATTTAAAGATTTACATAGTCGGATCACTGCTGCTCCACTCGTTAAGCTTCTTTTCCCTAGTTCATTTGCTGTAAGAGAGATTGCTTCTTGAGGATTCTCAATAATATAGGTTGCAATCTTTCGCTCAGAAGGTGGAAGCATAGACAGCATTTCCGTCAACATGGTGAGACCGCCATTCGTTGACATGAAATCAACTCTCTTCTGTATTAAATTAGATATCTTTTTTCATTACGTGAAATGTACGCGTGATTTCAAAACCAGTTTTCTTGTATAAATACCCAGCAGCTGATTTTTCACCGGTCCACAAAAACCAAGCTCCGTGTAAGCTTTCCGCTTTCATTTGCTGCAAGCATAGATGTAATAATAGCTTTCCTAAGCCTTTTCCTTGTTGATCTGGATCTACACCGAATGGACCAAAACGTTCTGGAACACCTTCGTAACCGCCAAATATACAAAAGCCTACAACCTTGCCATCCTGTCTTGCAACAAAAATCCTCTCCATTGGCAATCCTTGCAGTACACCTTCACGAATAGCTCTTCCCCAATCAGGATTAAACTTCACGTTAGCAAATTGAATGACCTCATACAAGTCTTTATCCTCAGCTAGCGTAAACGCGTAGCCTTCCGCTTCTCTTTTTGCCTTTAATTCCTTCACTTCATCAGAAACATAGAAATCTACTAAATTACGATCCATAGCAACTGGTGAATATAGCTTATTAAACCCTTGTGCTTGCAAAAATTGATAAGCTTCTGGATATGCAGCTTCATCGATGCCAGGTAAAATATAATTCGGTGCATAGGATGAAAAAAATACATGCTTTCGTCCTTTTTCTTTCAAAAAGGCTATCGCTTCATCTAATAGTTGCTCCCCTATACCTGTTTTGCGGTGCGATGGATGTACAAAGAAAAACGGAATCCATCCATTATCTGGCTCTAACTCCGTGCCAAACATTGGTAATAATCTTCGTACTGCATACACACATCCGATTAATTGGTCCCCTTTAAATGCAAGGCGCAGGCCTTCAGGATCAAAGTTAGCATCTAATAATACTAAATTTCGAAAACGCTTAGCTGTGACTGGATCATTCGTTAGACAGTCATTCCACACATTCACAATTTGTTTTTCGTCTCCAGATTGATAATATCTATAAGTAATCATATCAATTGCCTCCTTGTAATGCTAGTTCAATGGCTTTTCGCACAAAACCATCAGCTTTTTCAATGAAAACAGTTGCCTCTGTGTAATTCACCCCTGTTTTTATCATCACAATGGCTGGTTTAACTTGAAAATTAGTATTCTCTAACACGCGTTCTGCCTCTTGATAAGGTACGCCAGTAATTGTAGAAACAATATTTTTAGCTCGTTCCATCAGTTTATTATTACTAACCTTTAAGTCTACCATTAAATTTTCAAATACTTTTCCAGTTTTTATCATAGATGCCGTTGTTATCATGTTTAATACTAATTTATGAGCAGTAGCTGCCTTCATTCGTGTTGAACCTGTTAGTACTTCTGGTCCTGTTATAACTTCAATATTAGTATCTGCATATCTACTAATCGCTGAATCCTCGTTACTTGATAAACTAACCGTACTAGCACCAATGCTATTTGCGTATTGAAGCGCTCCAATAACATAAGGTGTCTGACCGCTTGCAGCAATTCCTACGACAACATCTTGTTTAGTCAGGTTTCGCTTTTCTAAATCCTTAGCACCTGCCCCTTCATCGTCTTCTGCACCTTCTACCGCTTTTTCCATTGCGTTGATGCCACCTGCCATTAGCGCTTGAACAATGTCTGGAGATGTACTATACGTTGGTGGACACTCCACTGCATCTAAAATACCAATTCTACCACTTGTACCAGCACCAACATAGAAAAGCCTGCCGCCTTGTTTGAGTGCCTCACAAACTATGTCTACCGTTTTACGTATTTCAGGTATTACTTGTTGTACACTTGTAGCCACTGTCATATCCTCATTATTGATCGTGGTTAAAATATCAGTGGTTGACATATTATCGATATTCATCGATTGCTCATTTCTCATTTCTGTCGTTAACTTTGAAAGTTTATTCATAATGATCATCCTATTTATACAAGTGATATGGTTCTTTTCGTTTATTAAATTCTGCTAGCGGCTTCTGAATCTCGTCTAAAAATCCGCTAGATGTACCGTTTTTAATTTTAGATCTCAAGGATTTTGTTCCTGCCAATAAATCGAAAAAGTATTTTCCATTTGTATGTTGAATAAAGCTAAAATCCTCTGGATATATTTGCGCGATAGTTTCAAGTACTTGCACGCCTACTTCTAGAGCATTGAGCTTCTTGCGGTCTACAACGTGTAACTGGATACCACTGCAAATCTCATCCTTATGCTTTTGATACGTTGGAACGAATGAAGTTGGGCGCGCGATGATACCTGATATTTTTTTATCATTAATTGTTTTGGCTAACTTATTTCCATTAATATATGGTGCGCCTATTTGCTCAAATGGCTTAGTGGTTCCTCTTCCCTCAGAGAGATTTGTTCCCTCTACCAGGCAAGTACCAGGATACAAAGCGCACATATCAATAGTCGTTGTATTAGGTGAAGGTGGTACCCAAAATAAGGATGTTTCATCAAAATACATGTGTCGCTTCCAGCCTTGCATAGGAACAACGGTTAATTCACAATCATAATCAAATTCATGTTTATATAATAAAGCAAGTTCACCTATGGTCATGCCATGTCGGTTCGGAATTGGCAGTAGACCAACAAATGAACGTAAATCTTCTTCAACTAAGTTCCCTTCTGTATTCAATCCAGAAACGGGATTGGGGCGATCAAGCACCACAAAGTGCTTTCCATATTCTTCACACGCTTTCATAACATAGGCCATTGTATAAATAAATGTATAATACCTGGATCCAATATCTTGTAAGTCAAACACGACAACATCCACTGGGTCCAACATCTCTTTACTAGGTTTCTTTGATTTTCCATACAAGCTATACACCGGTAGTTTTGTATAAGAATCTACGGAAGATTCGACTTGTTCGCCCTCTCTCGCGTCACCTCGAATTCCATGCTCTGGTCCATATAATGCTGTTAATTGAATATCTGGATGTTCAAAAAATAAATCAATGGTCGGAATAAGCCTTTCATTTACACCAGTCATGTTGGTAACAAGCCCTATTCGTTTACCTTTAAACGAATGAAATTCCTTTTCCAGAAAAACATCTAGTCCTAATTTCACTTTTCATCACCTCTACTAATTTCCTGTTTCGGAAATGATTTCAACGCCACCCAAGTCAACACTACACTTAATAGTGAACCACCAAAAAATATAATTAATACTGGTATTGTAGTAATTATTAGATAGACTAAGAAACTACCAACAATCATCATTATTGTATAAATAGGCTTTCCGATGACAACGATTAGAGCATATTTGATATATTCCAGTGTTTTGTACTGATAATGGACATATACCGGAAAGAAATAAAGCACCACACAAAAGAAGATAAATAAAGCAATGATGATTAGGTAAGAGAACAAAGAGATAACTACTTGTTCCGAGGCTTGGAAAAATCTTAAATCAACATATAGTAAATAACCAATGACTAGTAACAAATAACCAAGAATATTAATCTCAACAATATTTGATTTAAATGATTCCCAAAAAGTTTTGAAAATCGGTAATTCTTCATCCCCTAGGATCCATTTACGGGTAATTGAAAACATCGCTGCAGTTGCTGGAAAAAATCCTACCAACACTAATCCAAAGATAGAAAATAATAACCATAAAACATTAAGATAAATAATCCGCATTATCCATGTTGATATAGCGTATAGTTTCCATACTATTCCTTCTATCCCCATCTTCTCTCACCTCATCTTCCATTCTAGGTTGCAAATGAATATGTTCATTTTTGGAAGTTGCAGCTTGGAAATATCCAAGCTGCAACTGCAACCATTCAATAGCTTTATTGAGCCTCTTCCCAACGATCATAGGCAGATTGATTAGCATCAACGATATCGCCTATACCTAGGTCTTCCAATGTGCTTACATATTCAGCCCAAGAATCATCAATGGATTCAGCACCTGTGATGAATTTAGCTTCCATTTGCTCAAAATAAGACTTAATATCCGGCTTAACTGTATTTATTTTCTCGGTCTCTTCCTCTGTATAGTACACTAGAGGGAATGGTGTTCTTGCATATGGAATTAACTCTTCTTGAATCCACTCATATATTTTAAGAATCGTTGGATTTCCGCCTTCTTGTTCAAAGAACTCGGCAGTAAGATTCATTGGTACATTTGTTCCAACACCTGGTGCATGCTTTGCATTTGTCTCGGTTGTACTAAGTCCATCTTGAGATAGTAATTGCCATTGACCTTCGTCATTCCACTCATATGTTTCCCCTTCGATACCTAAACGGGATAGGATGGTACCTTCTTCAGAATACGCAGCTTGATCAATCCAGCGCATAGTAGCTTCTGGGTGTTCATTCTCACTCGTAATAGCTGCTCTACCTCTTCTGATTTCATGCATTCCTAGCGTTAACTTTTCATCATTCGTTTCACTAGTCATTGGAGGCAATACAGGATAATTTAATCCTTCAGCTGGATCTGCATAACCTAATTGAACAATTGGCCAAGTAGATAAAATACCCACTTGAGGTCCTTTAGCAATAAATTGTTCCCAATTGTGCGAGAACATTTGGTTATCTAACAATTGTTCAGTATAAAGACGATTCATGTATTTTAGATACGCTTTGTACTCGTCTTGAACCCAGGCATACTCTACTACGCCATCTTCTTCATAAATTCCATCATCTTGAACAATGCCGAAGTTTGGTAACAAGCCAAGGCGTAAATCAGCTGGTGAATTTGCCGTTAAAGGAATAACATCTCCAACATTGCCCGGATCTTGCTCTTTCATTGCCTTTAATAATTCATAGAATTCTTCCATCGTAGTCGGTGTATCCATACCTAATTCATCGATCCATGGCTGATTCATCCACATGATCGGTGTCCGCGATGTAATATTCTTGTCAATACCTGGTAATGCATAAATGTGTCCATCCGGTGTTGTAATAGATGCTTTAATAGCAGGATCTTCTTCCATTAGTTTCTTAAGATTTGGTGCATACTCGTCAATCAATCCTTCTAATGGTATTAACATCCCTTGAGAACCATAGTCTGCTTCCTCAGCTAGAGTTAGTTCACCACCATAAAATAGGTCCGGTAAATCCAAGCTAGCAAAAGCTAGTTGTTTATTTTGCGTATAATCATCCGCAGAAGCTGACCTGAATTCAAACTGAATATTTGTTTTCTCTTCCATTACTTGGAAAAACCCCATTTCGCTCCACTCAGGTTGAACAGGTGAGCTTTTACCCATCATCTCTAACGTAATGGACTCATCAACAATCGGAAAACCAGTTTTATTAAAATTCTCATTTTCCGGTGCATCATTTGTATCCGATGAATCCTCATTGTTATTTTCGGACGCCTCTTGATTCGAACATGCAACTGCCAGGAATGAAATAAATAGCAACAATAGAAAACTTAATAAGCCCTTTCTCAACTTCATCTTGATTTCTCCCCTTTTTTCTAAATGATTTAACAATAAGATCAGGAAAAGCTAACTCTTTCCCACCCCCTTTAAATTAACCTTTAATGGATCCAATCATAACGCCTTTAAGGAAAAAGCGTTGGAGGAATGGATATACAATTAGTAGTGGTGCTGCTGAAACAATCATCACCGCATATTTAATAATGTCTGCTATCTTTGCGTGTTCACTAATTGCTTCTGCTGCTCCACTATTTTGCAACAATTCAGTAGTTAATTTTTGTTGTACCAAAATTTCTCTCAAAAATAGCTGAAGTGGAAACAACTCTCTATCTTGTAAATAAATTAGCGCGTTAAAATATTGATTCCAGTGGCTCACTCCATAAAACAGTGCCATAACAGCAATGATTGGAGCTGAAAGTGGTAATACGATTTGGAAGAAGGTTCTAATTTGAGATGCCCCATCTATTTCTGCAGCTTCTTCTAATCCTCTTGGAATTGTAACTCTAAAAAATGTCATCGTTACGATAATATTCCACATAGCCGCTGCATTAGGTAGAACCATTGCCCAAATTGTGTTTACCATACCAAGGTCACGAATAAGTAGGTACGTAGGAATTAACCCACCTTCAAAAAACATCGTGAACACTAATAAAGCCATAATCACTTTTTTACCGATTAGCTCCTGCCTAGCTAATGCATAGGCACACGGTAATGTAACCGCAAGATTGATAAGCGTACCAAACACAGTGTAAAAAATTGTATTTCGATAACCTATCCAAATCTCACTACTTTGGAACACACGTTGAAATCCTTCAAATGTTATTCCTCTAGGATATAACCACATTTGACCAGAGTTAACGTATTGCGGATCACTAATCGATGCACTAAGAATATAGACCAATGGATATGAAATAACGATGATGAAAAACCACACTAAAAGTTTGTTACATCTGCTAAATATCTTATCTGATCGTGATTCTTTTATAGCCATTTTGCACCATCCTTTACCATAAGCTTGTACCTGACTTTCTTGCCATCCGGTTAAAAAATATTAAAATCAGGAAATTGATGATAGAATTAAATAATCCTACAGCTGTTGAATAGCTATATTGTCCATGCAATAAACCCGCTTCATATACATAGGTTTGGATTACTTGTGAAGAATCCATATTTAATTCATTTTGTAATAATAATATCTTCTCAAATCCAATCGACATCATATTCCCCATATTTAAAATAAGTAGAATAATAATTGTCGGTAAAATACTAGGTATATTAATGTACCAAATTCGTTGCAGCCTTGTAGCACCATCAACCTTAGCTGATTCATGAAGCTGTGGGTCAACGCCTGCAAGAGCTGCCAAATAAATAATTGCTCCCCAACCAAGGTTTTGCCATTCGTTTGACCAAACAAATATTGTTTTGAACCATGCCGGTGCGGTCATAAAATTTATCGGTTCAAATCCAATCATTTGAATGAAATTATTAATAATTCCAGTCTTAGGATCTAAAAAGGCAATAATCATCCCAGCAAAAACTACCACTGATATAAAGTGTGGAGCATACGTAATCGTTTGAGCAGTTTTCTTAAACCTTCCATCTCTCAACTCGTTAAGAGATAACGCAACAATAATGGAAATCGGGAATAACAATAATCCATATATATTAATACCAAGCGTGTTTTTAATTAAATCCCAGAAATAATAGGAATCAAAGAACTTTAAGAAGTGCTCAAATCCTATCCATTCACTTCCAAAAATCCCATCTACTGCTCTAAAATCTTTAAAGGCGATTTGTAAGCCATACATCGGATAATATTTAAATAACAAAAAATAAATAATTGCCGGTGCAAGTAACAAATATAGTTGCCAATTTATTTTTATTTTCCGCCAGTTGAGCCGCCGCTTTCTTTGCGTTTTACTAGATATTTCCGTCTTCATTTCCACTTACGATACAACCACTTTCTGTGAAGTTGAAGCTGTTGATGACCCAGAGAAAAAAATCTTTTTACATTTCTAATGTTACTGGTGACCTTCCACTAACCTGCACCTTACCAAATATGACCCCTGCTGCTATTTGCAATGCAGGGAAAGAGAACTCATAGGTATTAATATATACAGGAATTTTAGGCAAATAGTTAAAGTCATACGGACTTCTCATTGCAACTACGATAACAGGAATAGCATTATCAATTAGTTTTTCAATTAGCGTAATCTGCGTACTTCCTGCTTGAATACTTGACGTTCCAACAATAACCGTGTGGTAGTTTTTCGCCTTATTGATAATTTTGCTTATTTCTTTCTCCGTCATCTGTTTTGATACCTGATATACATCTACCAAGGAGTGATACTCCTGGATCGCTTTATCTAATGAGAGGCTAGCATACCGTTTATCCTCTACTTGCATCGTCGTACCATTATCTGGCTGCACAACAAGAACAGAATTATCTTTACTTAGAAGCAGCGGAATCATATCATCATTTCTTACAACCGTGACACTTTCCTTATAAACCTGATCTGCTAATTGTTGGTGCTGTTTACTACCAACTAAATTAGGTACAACTGGATTTGTTTCCATTAACGAAATCTCATCCCAGCCTAAATATTTTTGCTTCATCGTATTTATTCTTTTAATTGATTGATCAATTACACCTTCAGCGATGGTACCTTCCTTTATTGATGCTATGATTTCATTTATGGCTCCTTGTTGTTTTTCTTGAGTATGAGAAATCATTACTAAATCTACACCTGCTTGAATGGCAGCTACTGCTCCTTTTTCTGTACCGATTCGATTTGCAATTGCATTCATCTCCATACAATCGGTGGTGACTACACCTTGAAAGCCTAACTGCTCACGTAATAACCCTGTAATTACTTTCTGTGACAGTGTCGCTGGCACCCCCGGATTATCTTCAATAGAAGGAAAGTAAATGTGGGCGGTCATAATTGTATCTGCCCCAGCTTTAATCGCTTCTGTGAAAGGCTTTAATTCTACCGCTTGTAATCTGTTTATTGTATGTGGAATGACCGGTAAATCTAAGTGCGAATCCACAGCGGTATCACCGTGACCAGGAAAGTGTTTTAATGTTGTTACAACACCCGCATCCTGCATCCCTTTCATCGCTTCCTTCGTAAAGGTAGCTACCTTTTCTGGTGATTCTCCAAATGACCGCACACTAATTACTGGATTTACTGGGTTATTATTCACATCTGCAACAGGAGCTAAGTTCCAATTAATGCCTAATGCTTTAAGTTCCTTACCCGTTGCTAGCCCTACTTCATAGGCGTGATTTGGATTATTTGTAGCTCCTATTGCCATAGAACCCGGAAATACAGTAGTGCCTTCTCCTAATCTCCTAACAACCCCATTTTCTTGATCTAAGCAAATTAATAAAGGATATTCATATCCCGCTTGCTTCGCTTCCCGTTGCAATTCTGTAGTTAAGCTAAGTACTTCCTGAGGAGTACCTATATTTCTACCAAATAAGATAATTCCTCCAATTTGATATTGGTAAATCAGTTCACTTATATGTTTAGGAACTGATTTACCATCAAACCCTATCACTAATAGCTGACCAACTTTTCGTTGTAGACTTATAGCATTATTCATAAGATACCTCTCTCAGTTAATCAGACCTATATTTCCAAACCTGGTATAATTTTTCCTTTTCTTACATTTCCACCTATTGGCATTTTAAGTGTTTGTGCGTATTGACAACGATTCACACAGCCTCTAACGGTACCAAGTGCTTTGTAATAGTCATAATATCGAAACGATGTTGAATTCATAATGAACCAATAGTTAGAAAGTGCTTCTAAGTATGTATCGAATTCATCCGATACATCGACAAATACATCTGGTTCGTACCCGTCCATATCTTCCCAATTCTCACTATGGTAAATACCGTAATAATGTGGTGGTAAACCGTCTAAATCAAAACCAGGTAAGCCTGCTTTAAGTTGCGCAGCTTGCACAATTCTTGGGCATAGCGCATGGTCTGGATGGATGCTGTTTACCCAATGTGTAATAACTACTTTTGGTCTTAGTTGTCGCATCAGTGTTGCTACCCTTGTAATGATTTCATCATTAAATGTTAATTCTGCATCCTTGTAATCTAATGTAATACTTTTACCGCCTAGTATTTTTGCAACTTTTTCTGCTTCTTCGATCTTTTGCTTTGCATAATCTTCAACAGAAATATGTGGTGGATTACCTTTTTCTCCTGGCGTTAAATGAACGAACGTTACTTCCCATCCTGCCTTTGCATATTTATTAGCGATTGCTCCAGCCTGTATCTCTGCATCACCACAATGTGCCCCTAATACCACTAAACTGTTTTTCTTTTCCATAACTTCCACTCCTTTTTGATACTAAGATTGAGTTAATTAATTATTTGAAATAATTATATGTAAGCGTTTTAAATACTATATCATAACTTACATAAAAATAAAATAAAATTTTACAAAAAGATATTATTTTTGTTTTTAAATTTCAAAAAAGCCCTAAAATAAGTGGGTAAACTATTTGTTCACCCAATAAAGAAAATATGTCCTTTATAATCATATCACCTGCCTATATATGCAATGCTTTTAATTCCTGTATCTATAGTTTATTAGATAAGTAGATTTGATCTCAACATTCTTGTAACATTATCTACCAAACAATTGAAATTTTATTTCATGATTTTTAGCAAATGCTAATCGTTCAATTTCATTTGTGATGGTTATTGCTCACCCCATAGTTTCCGCACATACGCCATTCCTAATCGTGAGCCTAGCTTACAATCTTCCATCCCTTCAAACTCGACGGAAATATAGCCATCAAAACCTGAATCCTTTATGATCGAGAGGATAGCAGGGATATCAATATCCCCATGACCCACTATTGCGCCTCTTAAGTAATTACCGCTAGCTGTACGCATCCACCCTTCCCCAAGTTGTTTGCTTTCTGGACGATAGTAAAAGTCTTTAAAGTGAACAACTGATGCATAAGGAAGGTTCTTTTTAACAGCTACTACAGGTTCTTCATCTACACATAAAAAATTACCAACATCTAAGACTGTCTTATAGTTAAAACGATTCACGCAATCAACTAAACGCTGTACACGGTCACTTGCCTGTATAAAATATCCATGATTTTCTACATTAGTCGTAATACCATATTGTGCGGCGTAATCAGCAATCGCTTGACATGCGGAAACCAGTTTAGGTAGATCTTCTTCAAACATTTGAATATGAATGTCGAATGGCGGTCTTGATGCAACATCATGACGCATGTACGATACACCTAATTGATGTGCAATATCTACATGCTGCTTTACTCTGTCAATTTCTTTACGATAATCTTCATCACTTTCTGTTATAAAGTTTGCTCCAATTGCATAGTTTGAAATTTCCAAGCCTATAGCATCGGCCTTGGCACGGATTTGATTTATTAATTGTGGATTTTCAACAAGATCAAAGCCAAATGGTACAATCTCCACATGTTCCCCACCATTTTCTTTGATCCAATCCATCGCTTGCAACACGTCCATTTCACCTGATTGAATGGCACGGGCTAAGCTATATGTGCTTAATCCAACTTTCATAGCAGTATCACCTCATCATTTTTAAATAATAATTCATTATTAAAACTGAATTTCTGACCCTTTTTCACTTGACTCATAAATTCCAGTAAGTATTTTCATCATTTCAACTCCATGTTCTACAGGGCTTAATGTTTCCGCTTTTCCTAGACAGCAATTCACAAAATGATCAATCTCATTTTGGAAGCCTTGCGCAAAATCAAAGCTTAGATTGTCCACCTGTGGTGATACATTCAAAATCGTGTCATGCTTTTCGGACACGATAAATAATTCAGGCTCAAGCTCTGCACCGCCCTTATCACCGTAGAGCTTAACAGCTATTTCATCCTTTTTCGCATGGAGAGTAAAGCTGACATCCACTAACAATGATGCTCCATTTTCAAAACGAATGAGCGCATTAGCCATATCTTCTACCGTATTCTTTGACGCATCATAATCTGCAGCTTTATAGAATGATAGATTCTTAATATTACTCCGGTTACCGAGCTTATTATATATGTTACCACTTACAGATTTAACTTTCGGACATCCCATCAAATACCAACAAATATCAATAACATGGACACCAAGGTCAATCAGTGGACCTCCACCAGATCTTTCTTTATCGGCAAACCAGCCTCCCGGGTTACCTAATCTTCTTAAACAAGATGCTTTTGCATAATAAACCTCACCAAGCTCACCATTATCAATAAAATCCTTTAATAATTTTGTGTTTGAACTGTACCGACGAACGAAGCCAACTTGTAGCAACTGGTTATTACGGTGAACTGCTGCCTCAACTTCTTTTGCTTGTTCAACCGTCATACTTAACGGCTTTTCAACTAAAACCTTCTTCCCTGCATCTAATGCTGCAACGGAAATTTCTGCGTGTAAGTTATTCCATACACAAATGCTGATCGCATCAATATCATTGTCTGCTAATAGCTCTTTATAATCGGTATAAACCTTTGTAGCACCATACGTTTCAGCAACAGCCTTTGCACGTTTTTCATTTAAATCACAAATCGCAACAACAGTTACATCATCATTTTTTGCGTATGCATTCAGATGGGCTGTTGAAATTGATCCTGTTCCAATTACACCTATTTTTAAAGTAGTAGTCATGAGTTTCCTCCTTAGGCTCTTTTCGTAAACTTGGATATTTTTCATATATCATAATTAAACTAATATGCAACGTAACTAGAGGTAGTATTAATACCCACTCCGGAAATACACTTCGCACACCAAAGGGGGCCAGTGAGTCTCCTCGTCGCTCCGCGCCTGCGGGACCAGCAAAAGCTCTTCGATGGGACGAGTAACCGTAGTCCCATGAGTCTGAAGACACCGCAGGACAAGGTAAACTACGGAAGCGGTCTTCTTCCGAGGAGGCTAAGGTCATGTCTGTTTAAAGTAAAACGCTTTACACTAGCGGAAAGCGACTACCTGGAATGGAAATAAACCGTTGCTGTTACGTCGAAGTTTATATGGAGTTTGTTCATATAACGTGCTTTGATAATACAGCCTACTCTTAGATATGTTTGTTTAAAAACTGAACTGCTTCTGTAATATCTGATTCCGGGTCATTTCCAACCTCGCGTTCGATTGTTAAATAACCGTTATATCCAATATCTCTTAAGGATTTTAAATATTTTTCAAAATTTAAGCTACCTTTTCCTAATGGTTGTTCTTTGAAATAATCCTCTAAACGTAGATCTTCTATTCCCCCTTCAGCGAAATAGTTATATACAATTTCAGGATCTGTTTTCTTTATCATTACACCATCTTTGGCATGTGTATGGACGATATAGTCTCGGAGAGTGTAAACGCCTTCCACCGGATCATCATCCGTTACCATTAATAAATTTGCTGGGTCGAAATTTACTTTCACACCATTACTTTTTAAATTATCTAAGAAGTTTTTCAAAACTAACGCCTTTTCTGGGCCTGTTTCAATGGCAAATGATGCTTTCATTTCATCCGCATATTCACCTAACTGTTCGCAGGCTTCTGTTAACACTTTGTACCGATCATGGTCCTTTGACTTTGGAATTACACCTATATGGGTAGTTACAATATCTGTTTCTAAATCCTTAGCTAAATCGATAATCCGCTTTGATTTTTCGATTTTTAATGGATTATCTTCTTGAATTGCGAAACCATGACCTCCTAAATCTCCACATAAAGCAGCAATTTCTAAACCATTGTCCTGGATAAAATTACGCAGCTCTTTTCGATCATTTACTGACATATTTTCAGGTGCCATTTCTCCACTAACTGCATAAATCTGTAACCCTTTAGCGCCAACTTGCTTCGCCCTTAAAATACCTTGTCTTAAAGGTAGTTTAAATGCATCGACTATTACACCAATCTTCAATCTAATCACCTCATTATTAAAATTGATTACTTATATTTAGTCAATTTCATAATACTGATTTTTAGCCATCCACATCCATATATAGTTGGATCAAACCATATCTGAGCTATATACGGATGCGGATAGTTGTATAAGGTAATTATGGAATTGATTCATATTGACAATAAATAATAATTTTTTGAACCTTTAGTTTTGTAAGCGCTTCGATAAGTATATCATAAATTTAGATTAATCAAAATATAAATTCGTATTTTAACTACTTTTTATGATATTTTATTTCATTCGTGCAATATATCTCTTTCCGTTTTTCCTATAACAGACTCAATTAATAAATCCGCTAAATGAACAGCACGAACATTCTTTTCTAATCCTTCTCGTTGAATTCCTAATTTCATTTGTAATAAACATCCTGGATTAGTTGTTACAATCGTATGTGGATTCACTTCCTTCACTCTTTCCATCTTGTATTCAAGAATTTCCATCGACATTTTATGTTCTGTTATATTATAGATTCCAGCAGAACCACAACATTGGTCCGATTCTTTCATCTCTTGAAAGGTTGCGCCTTCGATTGACCGTAATAAAATTCGAGGAGCATGTATCGTTTTCATAACATTTCTTAAGTGACACGAATCTTGATAGGTAACCACTTGACTATCTACTGCTAATTGTTCTTCGTTAAATCCTTGTTCAACTAAAACTTCAGTAAAATCCTTAATTTTATTGGAAAAATCTTTTGCTCTTTCCTTCCAATCAGGCTCATCCTTTAGTAAGTGATCATATTCTATGAGTAGAGCTCCACATCCACCAGCATTTAAAATAATATCGTCTACATCTAACGCTTCAAAGGCTTCTATATTCCTTTTAGCAAGTTCCTTAGCTGTTGCCTTTTCACCACTATGTGCATGTAATGCCCCACAACACCCTTGTTGCTCTGGAATAACAATATCACAACCCGCTATTTGCAGAAGTTTCATCGTTGCATTATTCGTTTCCATAAACATTGTATCCATTAAACAACCAGAGAAAAAAGCCACTTTTCGTACAGTTTTCTGTTCTGATTTTAAAAATGTAGGCCGATTTTCCATCTCTTTCTTTGAAGGAACATTCGGAATTATTTTTTCCATTTGCGACAGATTACCAGGTAAGATATTTAATAGTTTGCTTTTTTGAACAGCTTTCTGAATTCCACTTTTTTGATAGAAAGACAGAAAATAATGAACAGTTTTCATGCGTTCTTTCTTCGGAAATAATTCATGGAACACCATATGTCTTAAAACTTTCACTGGCCATTTATGTTTTTTGGATTTTTGGATCACATCTCTAGCATCTTCAAGCAAGTGACCATAGTTTACCCCAGAAGGACATACCGGCTCACATGCACGACAGCCTAAGCAGAGATTCAGTTGTTCTTCAATAGACTCATCGGGTTCAATTATGCCGTCTACGACTCCTTTCATTAACGCGATTCTTCCTCTAGGTGATGCGGCTTCATCCTGATTTGTCCGCCCGTACGTTGGACAGGAAGGTAAGCAGAACCCACATCTCATGCAGTTCATTAGTTCATCATAATTTAATTGCTCTTTAAATCCTTTTTGGATTTGTTGTTGTACCTTATGATTCATGACTGGACCACCACTCTTTTTCTTTCGTCTTTTGCAAATATTTTACCCGGATTCATGATGCCGTTAGGATCAAAAGCATACTTAATCGCTTTCATTGCATTCACTCCTTCTTCCCCAAGTTTCCATGCTAGATAAGGAGATTTCATTTCTCCAACACCATGTTCACCTGTTATCGTACCTCCGAGATCGATAGCTTTTGCAAATATTTCTTCAAAGGCTTGCTCTACTCGATGCATTTCTTCCTTATCCCGTGCATCCGTTAAACATGTAGGATGCAGATTTCCATCTCCAGCGTGACCGAATGTACAAATTCGCACATTGTATTTTTCTGCAATTACATTAATCGCCTGAACCATTGGACTAATTTTCGATCGTGGTACCGTTGCATCTTCTAAGATGGTTGTTGGCTTTAAACGAGCTAACGCAGATAATGCCGACCTTCTTGCTGTGCTAAGATCTAACGCTTCTTGTTCAGTTTGTGCGATTTCAACAGATAATGCATTCCTTTCCTTACAAATGTGAGAAATTCGTTCGATATCCTTTTCTACTACTTCTGGTGAACCGTCCTGCTCGATCAATAGGACCGCTTTTGCATGAGTTGGTAGCCCAACCTTCGCAAAGTCTTCTACCACTTCACACGTAGCTTGATCCAAAAATTCAAGTGTAGTTGGAATGATTTTGTTTGCAATTATGGTAGATACTGCTTTTGCTGCTTCATCTATATCGGAGAACAACGCTAACATCGTTTTCTTCGTTTCTGGGATAGGAATTAGTTTTAGCGTAGCTTCTGTTAAGATTCCTAATGTCCCTTCTGATCCCACAAATAATTTGGTAAGATCATAGCCTGCCACATCCTTTGCTAGCTTCCCTCCAGTCTTAATCACATCTCCATTTGCGAGTACAACTTCAAGACCAAGCACGTAATCCTTCGTTACGCCATACTTGAGACCTCTTAATCCGCCTGAACATTCATTTATGTTTCCACCTATAGTGGAAATTTTCATAGAACTAGGATCTGGTGGATAAAACAGCCCTTTTTCTTCTACCGCATTAACCATTTGAAGCGTTATGACACCAGGTTGCACGGTTACCGTTAAGTTATCTTCATCAATCTCAAGTATTTGGTTCATTCGGTTGAATAAGATGACTACGCCTCCTTGTGTTGGACACGTTCCTGCACATAAATTTGTTCCAGATCCTCTTGGAACAATAGGAATAGCATGCTGATTACAAAGCTTTACGATCGCTTGGAGCTGCTTTGTATCTTTTGGTGAGATAACAGCATCTGGTAAAGATTGAAAATTTGGAGTTGCATCATAAGAATATGCTAATTTTGATTGATTGGAATCATTGAAATAATCTTTTCCTACGATTTTTATGAATTGCTTTTTTATCTTTTTATCTAACAATACACGCACCTCCAGCTAAAATTTAATTACTTTCATTATATATAGAATAAGAGGCAAGTAATATGTATGAACATACAATAATAACCTTATA
>NZ_JBJGXI010000036.1:0-54961 GCF_045635475.1 Radiobacillus sp. PE A8.2
TACAAGGTTACTAGTTTTTGTTGGTACAAAATGTTGTTTTCTAAAAGATTGTTGATATGACGTACAATAGCTAAACTCCGTCTTAACTTGGAGAGTGCTTGCACCGCTCCGGAAATGCACTTCGCTTTCCGCGGGGGCTAGTGAGCCGCTAGTCCCGCAGGACAAGGAAAATACGACAGCGAAGCATCGCACGAAGAAAATTGGTTTTTATTTTCGAGGAGTCGAAGTGCATTTCCTCCGCTGCTAACGAGATTATTCTTTACGTCTGCTGATTGGAGCTCCAGGCAGCCGACTCCAGCGGGAAAAGAGCGAGCTGAAGATCCACTCAGAAGCGCACTATGCTTCTGAGTTAGCTGAAGCCGTGCCCGCGGAAAGCGGCTGCCTGGAGCGGAAATCACGAGCACTACATTACGACGGATTGTACTTCAACTATGGAGTTTAGATAATCCAAACGTTACGATAAGCACCTTCCAGATTAATTATCCATAGCAAAAGCACCTGATATAAATCTACCAGGTGCTTACTAGGGTTATTTTGAACGACGATTTTTTGCTTTTAATAATCGTGCCATTTTTTCTTCCCTCGACTCGCCAGCATTACTACTAGCCGGCTTGTCTTGCTTCGGTTGTTGCTTCGCTACAGGCTTTTTCTCCGAAAGCTCTCGTACTGGCTGTATCGGTTCTTTTGTTTCTACTGGCTTTCTTTCAGTCTTCTTTTTCGAGGCTTGTCTTAATTGACCAAGCTGTGAAGACCGCTGTTCTGTTGCTTTTGATTGTTTCACTTGCTTTTCTTTTCTCACTTTATTTACATTGCCTAAAAAGGCAAAACTAAAGCGGAATCTTCGTAGAGCGACATCTAATAGAAATAACAGTAAAGCTAGTGTGAGTAGCAAGTAAAATAAATTCTGTCTGTCATAGCGAGGTGCTAAGCCTTCGTTTGAAAATACACCATCGATTGATTCGATTACTTGGCCACCACCACTAGTGGCAATCGCCTCTAGCAAGCGTTGATTTGTCGGTGTAAATGCATATTCCTGTGAGTAGGGTACAATGATTCCAGTTTTAAATGAACCAACAATTTCGTCTCCTTGCTGTTCTGATAACTGCAAAAAGTAAACGCCTGGTTCGTTCGATTCAAACGTCCCTTGATACTCGCCTGGTGCTTTGGGCTGCAAGTTAAATTCAACTTCCTCACCAGCATCACTGATCAAAGTTGCATCGAGTATCGACGGATCACTGTCGGGTGCTGTCACATCCAACGTAATTTGATTGCCTTCCACCGTTTGCTCTACTTGGTATGCTTCTGTTTCGTATTGTGGTAACGACCAAGAGACAACATCATTCCATAAATTAGACCAGTTTGCCCATGCCGGCCAATCTCCAGCCCATTCCCCACTAAGATCAGACGTCCATGCGACGGTTTTTCCAAGTCCGTATTGCCAACGCGCTAGCACTGGATCATCCTTTTCGCTGACTAACATTTGTTGTGCGCGTCCTTTTGGTGTTGTCGCAATATAAGCATTCATTTGCGGAACACCGTTTTCGAAATGACCA
Source organism: Radiobacillus sp. PE A8.2 (assembly GCF_045635475.1). Lineage (NCBI taxonomy): Bacteria > Bacillati > Bacillota > Bacilli > Caryophanales > Bacillaceae > Radiobacillus > Radiobacillus sp. PE A8.2. The sequence goes on from NZ_JBJGXI010000036.1 coordinate 1,554, forward strand.
TTCCAGTCACTATTTCCAGCTATTTTCGGATAAAAAGGGTCGTCTTCAATATACGTTCTTGTTATTAGCGCAGTCTCTCGTGATAAAATCGTTGGAATACTGGAATCGTTAATCACTTGATAAAAGCGGCCATTACCTAACTGAGACATTTCTTCTAACAACGCACTATCTGCATCGGTTCCAATCGCCACCGTTGATAACGTCACACCATCAGCAAGTCCGTCTTCAATCATTTCCTGATAATTTAACGATGTTGCCGATTGCCCATCTGTTAAAAGTACAATATGCTTTCTTTGTAATTCTAAATTCATCAATTGGTCGTACGCTTGTGCGGTCGGTGTGAAAATATCGGTTCCCCCACTTGCAATGATCGAGCGAACTTTGTTCATGGCAGCTTCTTTATCATCAAGTGGGCCTGTCTCTACGATTTGCCATGGAACCGAGTCAAATGCAATTACGCCTAGTGTATCTTGTTCACGAAGCAGCTCGATCGAACGCGCTGCCGCTTCACGGGCATGGCTGATTTTTGCACCAGACATACTACCTGATTTATCAACGACCATCATAAGCCCTAGCGATGGCATTTCTTTTTTTCCTTTAATGTCCATATCGACAGGTAACAATTGTTCAATCGGTGTCTTAAAATAACCACCAACACCAAAGGATTGATCGCCACCGGTCATGACAAATCCAACACCGAAATCCTTAACTGCTCGTTCAATCATCGTCATTTGATCTTCCGACATCATGTGTGCAGAAACATTGCTAAATACAATCGAGTCGTAATTCAAATAGTTACTTAACTCCGTTGGTAACAGCTCTGTCGGGATTGTTTCTACACGAACTGCTGAAGCATCCAATGCTGCTTCAAGATTGCTTGCCGCTTCTGGTTTTCCTTCCACAAGTAGTACATGTGGAAGGCCTTTCGTTTCTGCATAAGCTGCTAGCTGATTGTTTTCAATCACTTGATCGCCTGCTGCCGTGATTTCTGCCTTGAAGGTATGAAAGCCAGCGCTGGACACTAAATGACTGAAACTTAGTTGATTCGTGCCAGTCTTAACATCCACTGTTTGATTAATAATCGTTTCCCCGTCTTGAATAATCCGGATTCTACTTGTCGTATCAATCGTACTTTCGATTGTCATCGAAAGCTTAGCTTGCTCACCTAAATAGATATTTTCAGGGACGTTAAAACTGGATAGCGCAACATCGTCTTTATAAACCGATGAAAATGGTAAGACATCAACAATATAGCCTTGCTCGTGTAAATAGTCTGCTTGTCGAACAGCATCACCGATATTCTCATTGCCATCAGACATAACAACGATGCGTCCTTGGTCGTTGGCGGAAAAAAGACTTCCTGCCAGTTGAAGTCCCGCACCTAAGTTCGTATAGGCGGGATTTGTTTCGGTTTCGAATGCTTCGATACTGTTCACATGATCAGACAAAGGAATCTCTACCATTGCCTCAGCACCTGTAGTAATTACACCTGCTTGGTCTTCAGGTGCTTTAAGATGAAGTGCATCGTTGATGTTTTCCAATGCTGTTTGCTCATGGGTAGCGACACTGTGTGAGCGGTCAACAACAAAAGCGGTAGCCACGTGCCCGATCGGCCACAATATGTGCACACCTGCCAGCGCTAAAATTACAAGCGTAAATACAGTTGCGCGCACCGCTACGAGAATTATCTTTCGAGCTCCAACGATCATACTAGTGTCTTTGACATATAAAAACAGTACCAGCACCACAGGAATAAAAGCTAATAGCCATATGGGATTATCGACTTGCAACGCCACGTCGATACACCTCCCATTCGAAAAACATTATAAGTAATGCTACGAGGGCAAATAAATGCCATAGCTCTATTTTATTTATGTTAGTATCGCTAGTTTGCTGCCCTTCGATATCAATAGAGAAGGATGATGCGGTTTCTATCGTTCGTTCTTCTGCATCCAATTGAACAGCAAAAGAACGATACATCGGTCCTGTTGTCGTCTTTTCATGTAATTGATACATACCCGGCTCACTTGGTATCGTTACCATAGGTTCACTTAATTCTATGGTTTGAATGTCGTTTCCGTCTAAAGTTTCAATAACAGCGGCTTCTGTAGCGGTTGAAAGTTTCATTTCAACATTGTCCATCGGCTCGAAATATCCTAACGGTTGATTGCTTTCTGCTAAATAATTGATACTATTCGCTAGCAAAATCGGAAACCCTGGATGAAGCGGCCAATCGGAATCTTCTAAATCAAAAGCCATCATCAAAAATGGCGCATTTTCGTACTCGCCTTTTGCAATTACAGTCTGTTCACCACTTTGCACAAGCGGTTCTAGTTGATTCCAGTTGCCTACAGCATATGATTTGCTTAAATAAACATCGTTAGCATCACTATACTGCAATAATGGGTCGTCCTTTGTTTCTTGGAGTACGTAGCTTAACTCTACTTTTTCTTCCACCGCAAATGGACCACCTACTGTTGGAGATACAACCAATTTCGGTCCACTCGGCCAATCCTCCGCATCGACGCCTGATAACAAATAAATGCTATGTTGATTTTGTTCAGGGTAGGCATACGTACCACTCTCGTCTTTCGTAAGGGTAGTAACAGCATATCCAGCTGACAATAGTGCTTTTTCAAAGAAACCATTTACTTCTCCTACTAGATAAATAGATGGTGATTGTTGTTTTTGCAGTAAAGCATAGCTTGAATTATCTAAAGCATAATCATCTTGATTAATTTCCGCTTTGTAAAAATCATGAACAGGTAAATTTTCAATCATCACTGTTTGTTCAGAATTAGCAGGTATCGTCTCCGTAACCGATTCAAGTGCTGTCGCCCCACTTGAAATTGATACGTTAATTTCTTCAGCTTTAGATGATTGGTTATTAACATGCACAATAGCAGCTACGGTGTCGCCATCCTGCTTGACGCCAAATGCCTGGATTGAGTAATTCGTTAATTCCGGTTCCTGATTATGAACGACAATTGGTTGTGATATAGACAAGTCCGTTAACGCTTGTTCAGCAAACTGATCAGTAAATATATGAATTTCCCCTGCTTCTTGCTGAATTAATGCTTGTGCTAGTCCAATGCTATCTGTTAAATTTTCGTGCTGATAGGATACAGATAGATCATTAATCACCTGTTCCACACGGCCGTGGTCACTATCATTTGTAGCAAGTAACAACGGTGCTTGTTGCGCATCAATCACACTAACCTTGTGATCACTGCCAAGCTCGCTTACCAACTGCTTAGCCTCCGTTTTAATCTGAGCAAATCGGCTTAACCCATCCGCTTCAGCCGTCATCGTTGCAGAAGAATCAAGAATGATCACGAGATGGTCCCCGCCTACTTCATTTCCTGACAAATAAGGACGTAATAAAGCAATAATTAAAAATAGCAAAATCAAAAGCTGTAAAAGCAATAGTAAATTTTTCTGTAGTCTTTTCCACCAACGATCCGTTTCCCATTCCTGCATCGTTCGTTCCCATAAATAAATCGAGGAAATCGTCTGTTTTTGATATTGTTTTTTGAAGAAATAGAATAACAGTAGCACAGGTATAGCAAGTAGAAACAAGAAAGAAATAGGTGCTAGAACCCCCATTGGCTCACCTCCCGATCCAGCCTTTCTGTCTTAACAACGAAAAAACGGTTTCTTCTAAACTAGTTGATGTCGAACATGTAATAAAATCGACACCACGTTCCTTACAAAACGTATGGATTTGATTGATATGGTCCTTATACAGCTGTTTATAGTTAGCGAGCACCTTTCGAGACATGGAAACTTCACGCAATCCGCCAGTTTCAATATCAATTAGTTGCAGGTCACCAACGTAATTTGGATTTTGTTCTTCTGGTAGCAAAACTTGTAAAAGTAACACTTGCTGTCGCTTCGCCTGCATTTTTTTAACAGCTGCAAACAACGCTTCCGGCTCATCCAAGAAATCACTGATTAATATAGACAGCGCTCCTTGTCGGCCTTGATGGGCGATTGGCAATAGTTTCTCGCCAAGACGAACGTCACTTGTTGCTAATTTTGATTGTTCAATAAAATTAAGGACCTTATTGGTCATCGCTTTTCCTTTCGTATAAGGATATGCACGCGAATCGGAAGCAACAGGCATAAAGCTGAGACGGTCTGCGTTCGCCAGGCTTAAAAAGGCAAACGTAGCTGCCAGCTGTTGCGCTCGATGCCACTTGTCCCCGTTCACACCCATCGATTTGGAACAATCCAAATAAACAGATACCGCTAACTCTTGTTCATCTAAAAAACGTTTAATATAATACTTTTGTGTTCGCGCATATGTATTCCAGTCAATTTGACGCAAATCATCACCAGGGTTATATAAACGATAATCGGAAAACTCTAACGAAGACCCGAGTCGTTGTGACCTACGCTCGCCTTTATGGCCCCCACGAACGATTTGCTTTGAAAGGATCTTATAATTAGCTAAACGTTTGGTTAGTGCTGGTGCTAGTAATGTATGCACTAGCTCACGCCCTTTCATCTACCGCCGTAAGTACGTCTGCGATTAGCTGATTCATCGAAACTTCTGCGGCTTCTCCTTCAAAATTAAGAAATAGACGATGACGTAATACCGGATATGCTACCTTTTTGATATCCCCTACGGAGACATTATAACGACCATCAAATAATGCCCGTACTTTTGCTAATGAAATTAAGCTTTGCAAGCCACGTGGTCCTGAGCCATAACGCACATAGTTTTTAACAGATGTTGGTGCATGTTCATCATCCGGATGGCTAGCTGTAATCACGTTCACTGCATAATCCAATACTTGGTCAGCTACGAGTATGTGTTTGGCAGCTTGCTGTACCTCAACTACAAACGCTCCATCGACAAGCTTGTCCAGCTGTAGCACATGAGTACCTGTTGTCCGAACAGCAATTTCTTTCAGTTCATCCCGTGTAGGATAAGACACATCGACCTTCATGACGAAACGGTCCATTTGCGCTTCAGGTAACGGATACGTTCCTTCTAATTCAATTGGATTTTGTGTTGCTAAAACAAAAAATGGCTGTGGAAGCTCGTGCATCTCACCCATAATCGTTACCGTTCGCTCTCCCATCGCCTCGAGTAGTGCACTTTGCGTTTTCGGTGTTGCCCGGTTGATTTCATCTGCTAACACGATGTTCGAAAACAATGGTCCCGGATGGAATACGAATGATTGCCCGCCAGTCTCGTTCGGTTGAATCATGTTTGTACCTGTAATATCGGTAGGCATTAAATCTGGAGTGAATTGGACGCGTGAAAACTGTAAATCCATTACTTCAGATATTTTACGAACGAGCATTGTTTTCCCTAAACCAGGGAGCCCTTCCAATAAAACGTGGCCCCCTGCAAATATGCCCCATAGTAATTGTTCGATCACGTCATTTTGACCAACGATGAAGCTACTGATTTCTGTTTTCACACTGTCGATTCGTTGTTTTATTTCAACTAATGATTGTTCATTAAGGCTTGTTGTCACGTTAATCCGCTCCCTCCGTTGGGTTTATGTCTGAAAAGTAATCCTTAATCATACCTTGCAAATGGTCTGGATAATCATTCCGTTCCATCGCTTGACGATACGTTTCTTGATATTGCTGATACACCTCATTGTACGAGCGTACTTGGCCTGGGAGAATTGGGGCATTCGGATCAAACTGTTGTTCACTCGGACCATCCCCTAACTGACCGGTATCCACTTCTTGATTGTTCTGCCCGTTGATCTGCTCCGGAACAGTAAGAAGATCCTGACTGCCCGCACCAAGACCAGCTCCACTTCCTGTACCAGCACCGTTGCCAGTACCAGTACCGGATCCCGAACCGCTGCCTGATCCAGTTCCTGTTCCTGAACCTCCGTTTCCAGATCCGTTGCCTGTGCCACTACCAGAACCAGCGCCATTACCGGATCCATTGCCTGAACCTTCACCTTGACCACTTCCCGAACCAGAGCCATTAGCATCGCCACTATTACCACTGGCTCCGGATTGTTCTCCTGACGCATTTGACGTTGATCCATCAGCAAAGCTTAAAGAACTTGGCGTATCTAGTCCAGCGGCTGTCATTTGTTGATTGAATTGACTGGCAAGCTCCTGCAGATCGCCTTGTGCTGCAGTCAAATTCGACAAATCACCTGCTGCTTCCATTAAAGCGGACAACTGCCCTTCCATCGAAGCTAACAGCTCTTGCAATTGCTGTTTGGAAAGCTGTCCTTCCGCAAGTGCTTCACTGTCCAAGCCTAATTGCCCAACAGCGGCCTGCAATTGCTCTTGCAAGTCTTGAAGCTCCTGCTCTGATAGATCATCAAGCTGTTCCATTAGTTCAGCCATTTGATTTTGCATCTCTGCAGCATCTTTTTGCTTAAGTGCTTCTGCTAATCCTTCTAGATTCGGGCCTTGTAGCTTTTCTTCCAGTTCACTTAATTGCTTTTCACTTTGCTCCGCTTTTTCCTTTAACTCTTGCAGTTTTTCTTCCGCACGTAATAGATCTTCTTGTATTTCTTCTGCTTGCTTCTCTTCTTGCACTTCTTTCAACAACGCATCTAGTTCTTCTTTTGCTAGGTCATTTAATTGTTCGTTATGTTCTTCTTGCAATTGCTCTACTTTTTCTTTTTGTTCCTTAACGATTTCCTGTTCCTTTTCGGTATCTTCTGCAGACTCTAACACATCATTTGGAAATAATATGCCGAGAAATGCTAAGGTTGCCAGGGCGATAGAAATTAACAGTTTTTTAACTTGGAGCCACTGCAATTTTTCCTGCTTAATACGCGGTAACACGTACCTCATTTTCGCTAGCGTGTCTTTCCGTTGCAGCTTGGCAATTTCTGATATGTCTTCAAGGAAGCTGTGTGCTGTTCCAACCCTGTCATCCAATCCTTGTGCATCGAACTTATCTGATGCGGCAATGTCTGATGGCTTTTTCATCAAAAAATAAATAACAAAGCCAACAATAATGACAGCACAAGTAATCGCGATTTTTAACTCCATATACGTCACAACAATCATTCGACCAAAACCAACCCAAAGTAAGGCTGCGCCAGCACAGGAAAGCAGTACCATATAAAATGTTTGTATAGCTTGCTGTATTCCTAGACGCCGCCTTACTTCCTTTAGAAGCTCATAAAACTGTTGCTTTTCATTCATAAGCTATCCCTTCTTTTTCATTGTTCTAATTCGTGGTCTTAAACGACTGATGGCCAATAATAATGCGAGCACAGTAATGGTTGCATAAGATAAGGCAAAACCGATCCAAAGTGGCCATTTAATTCCTATTTGCTGCAATTCATAGAGAAATAGGGATGGTTCATATACACTAAACATCGTGGCTATTGGATTTAGCATTAATGCTAAATAAGGCAAGAAATTGTTGGTCGTTTGTACACCGGTGTTAAAACCGATAATGATGCGCACGGCAATTAAAAAGATAACCAGCGTTCCTACTGTAAAAAACAGCATCGTCCCATACGTAGTAATCGTTGCTACCATTGTCTTTCTGATGATCGTCGAAAATAGTATCCCTAAGCTACCAATTGTCAGCATCGTTAACAAATGAAAACCAAATACCATCAACACCATTTGTGGTGATACACCGCCATATAAAAAGACGATGCTATATAACGGTAATGTAGCAGACACCATTAATAGCAAAAACAATAACGAAGAGAATAGCTTGCTTAAAATAATCGATGTTGACGACTGCTGTGTTGTTAACAAAATATTAAGCGTTTGTCTTTCTCTTTCACTACTTATTGCTCCTGAGGTAAGCCCCGGAGTAATAAATACGATTAAGCCAAGCTGACCAAACGATAATAGCCAAAATAGATTTCTACTATCAGAGCTAGTAAAGCCGTCTCCACTAAATTGCGTTTCTGTATAAATAAATGCGAGACAAACGGCACCACATATAGCAACGAATAAAAAGATGCCTACGTAATTTTTAAACGAACGAAATCGCAACTTAATTTCTTTATTTAAAACTGGATTAATCAAAAGCGCTGATAATCGATTCATTCCGCAGCGCCTCCCTTCGTAATTTCCAAGAAGATATCTTCTAAATTACTTTGCTTTTGCGAGAAAGATAAGATTGGTAGATTTCGTTGAACAGCTCTTTGCAGTAAGCCTACCTGTTCTTCATCCGTACCTTCATAGGTTAAGTGTAAGATAAATTCATCTTTTTCATCCTGCTCGATTTGCACGACATTCGGGTCATCTTCAAAGAAGGCCATTGCCTGCTGCACCTCTTCTTTTACGGTTACCATGATTATTTTCTGTGCTTGTAGCTGCTTTTCAATTTGACGCACATTACCACTGGCGGCTAAGCGTCCATGTTCAATCACGCCTAGTTCATCACAGATTTCTGACAACTCAGGGAGAATGTGAGAAGAAATCACAATTGTTTTATCCATATTTTTTAATTCTCGTAAAATCCCGCGCATTTCAATTCGAGCTCTTGGGTCGAGACCAGACGCTGGTTCATCTAATATCAATACTTCAGGGTCATGGATTAGTGCTCTTGCTAAGCAAAGACGTTGCTTCATTCCTCGTGATAACAAATCAACGTAAGCATCATGTTTATCGGTTAGATTAACGAGATCCAGTAACTGGGGAATGATTGCCTTTCTTTCCTTGCTCGGCATCCCGTAGCTGGCACCATAAAAGTCTAAGTATTCATGAACCTTGAACTGGTCGTACACGCCAAAGAAATCTGGTACATAACCGATATATTTGCGCACTTGCTTAGGATTTTTCGTAACGTCAAAACCATTCACATAAGCCGTTCCGTAGCTCGGCGCTAGCAGGGTTGCTAATATTGAAAATGTCGTTGATTTTCCTGCTCCATTGGGACCAACAAATCCAAATACAGTGCCTTTGTCAATCGTTAAATTCAAATGATCTAGCGCTGTAAATGAGCCATATCGCTTCGTTAATTCTGTTATTTCAATCATGGATTTGTCACTCCTTCCACGGTTACAATCGGTACGTCAACAGGTGCTTGTGCCATTAATTCGACCTGGATTACAATTTCATTATCTGCTATATAATTAGCATGCACATTTTGATCAATGACTAGCCCTGTTTGATCCACAGGTTCATAGCTATCTGTTTGCCTGTTATAAATCGAATACATGACCCCTCGTTCACTGTACATCTGTTGCAAGTTCACCTCTAATTTATTCACTTGCAAACCCCGCTCAGCAAATGCCTTTGGAATCCGATAAGTTAATTGATACAGACCACTTTCTGCATCGAAGAAAGGCTGTTCTTCCCCCATCCCATTATGATAAATATTACCCTCCACCACGGACAGATCAGGCGTCTGAAGCTCGGTAGCAAGGGAGACACTTTCATTTTCAGGAAGTTCGACTGTTACTGGTTGCGTAAATAAATGTAGATTCGTTTCTTCCGTATCACGTCCATTCACCTGAACGTCTTGTAAGGAATGACTAGTAATCGCGACGAGGTATGGCGCTTCGCTTCCTGCAAACATGTTATTGTTAATCGCACTAGATAGTAACTCTGATTTTAATTGTTCATCAGCAGCTGATTGATTGATCATACCCGGCTGACCATATAGTTTATAGGCAATATCTTGATATGGCTTGATGAACAGCCTGCTTTGGACTGCATCGAAAGAAACATCTACAGACTCACCTGCCGCTAATGGACCAATTTCTTGATAGTCACGACCGCTAATCAAATAGATTTCTTCAAAATCATAAGCAAAATTGTTGGTAATTTGTCCGCCCACTTGATTGTTTGCTATGCTTAAGTTCGTAGCAAAATGTCCGTATTGCTGTGTCGGGTATTCTAACGTTACGTTACGCGGTGACCAAAACTCCACCTGTTGAAATCTAACATCGGTTTGTTCCCCATTTGGCTCAACGATCGGCAGGTTCGAAAGCGAATCTACCCTATTATAATCACCTTGTGTTGCAAGTGGATTAAGAGCTGTGTCCGTTGTCAATGTGTAAGTTCCAGCACCTCTAGATAACAGTGAAACTGCTCCATAGCCACTACCGATGCCACTTTGATTGACTGCAATAACAGATACTGCATTCGTCTTAATCTCTCCTAATCTATCTTTTGCTCCAACTGTGTATAATCCGATACTTGATATGATCGCAAGTGCTGGGATTACGATCCATGCCCACTCACGTTTGTCCATTTTTCTTAATACGATATAAACGATTGGTACAATGACAATTAAATAAATAATAAATGCAATCGAAAGTGTGGATACTTTGAAATTAGCCAACGATGGAAAACGGCTCGAAATACGTGCTAATGTATCCTCGATTTGATCATACATATTATAGTTATTGGAGACTGAATTTGCTAATCCACTCGTGAGTGAACTCCATACTTCTTGATTGCCTTGCCAATCTACAAACGCCGGATGTCCAATGTCATAAGTGAATTGAGTTACGACACCTTGCCCTGATTCTCGTTCTGCGACTAGAGGGATATCATTCTGCGCATGTAACACGGTCGCGCCTGTTGCTAAATCACCTGTATATAACTCAAAATTATCGAGTTGCAGCGGCACTTCAGCTGCTTCCCCATAACCATCTAACACTTGAACTGCTTGTTCACCTGTTATATTTACCGGAAGCATCGTTTGCAGCGTGCCTACCTGTTGATTAAGACCAGGTTCACTACCGATAACCAAATGCCCACCTTTGTTTACCCACTGTTGTATAGCTATTTGTACATTTTCTGGTAATGCCGCAATTGAAAAGTCATTGATCACGAGCATATCAAGCACTTCTAGTCCTGTTGCAGCTTCGGGAAGAGCATTTGCGTCTAAGAATATCACTTCTGGATCTCCTCTTCGAAACGTCATTAGTTTTAAATAATTTAAACTATCTGGTCGATCACTAAGAACACCAATCACAGCCTTGTCTCCCTGAACAAAATTTGGCGAGATCCGTAAACTATTAGATATCTCCACTTCTTTGCTTAGCTTCCAGTCACCCTCATAAAGCCGAAATTGTTGAACATTTTGGTTAGGATTTTGTTGTAAGGCATCAATTCCCTCTAAACTCCGAACCGTGAATTGGATTGTTTTAGACGTATCTGCTGCAATATTAACTGGAATTACCTTGTTCACGACAGTTGAATAATCTAATGGCAATGTGATAACAAGATCACCTGCAAAATCTGCTTTATTATTCGTAATTGTTAACGTAACAGGCAACCCTACTTGCTGTTTCGCTTTTCCGTTTAATCCAGCTTCTACTTCAATTTCAAGTCTGTCATCTTCATCGGCATGTACCAGATTCGCTGTACTTAAAAATGCGACACACATGAATAATGCTAAAAAAACACCGAAGAAGCTATTATGTATTTTCATCTGATTATCCTCCCTAATGCCTTACTTTCACCATTTGTTTTACTACTTATATTATTAGACGAATCAAATTCTAAAAGTACTACATGTCTACCCGAATTGTATCATAGAAAGTGGAATTAATTGCTAATTTTTTGATAATTCATTTTATACGAAAAAGACCCACAGAAAATTGTGATTAACTAATTCCAGTGGGTTTCATATGTTCATATAAGTTCTTACGTTTGAGACCATCTTTCAATTTGTTATATATCACCTTACTGTTTCTCTAGAATAAACTTATTAATAACTTCCTTCACGCCACCCTCATTGTTGGAAACCGTTATATACTTTGCTACATCCTTCAATGCCTGGGTAGCATTTCCTACAGCAACTGGTAAACCGACGGCTTGTAATAAGGGGATATCGTTCCAACTATCACCGATGCCGATCACTTCTTCGGGATCAATACCATAATGTTTGCAAAGCTGATGGACAGCAGCCCCTTTGTTTACGTCCTGATGCATAAATTCTAGGAAATTCGGTTTTGATTTGGTCATATAGTAACCCGTATTACCTTCAGCTTTCAATTCATTTTCTAATTCGTTAATCACTTCTGGATCATCAATAATTAACATTTTTGTAATTGGTTCAGTTAAAAATCGTTCGTTAAATTTTGGCTCTACATAAAAAGGAATGTCATTCAGTTCGCAATAAGCTTTTACCTTGTCATTCTCTTCTTTAACATAAAGCTTGTCATTGCTGTACACCTGCAAATGAAAGCCTCTTTCATGACAAAACCGGATAAACTTCTGAGCAACTTCTGTTGGCACCCCTTGTTCATACAAAACTTCACCACTTTTGACTTCTTTAACCGAAGCACCTTGGTAGCTAATTACCGGTAAATCAAGGCCGATCTTTTCTGCCACTTGCTTAGCAGAAAGGTGCATCCTACCTGTAGCTAGCACAACTTTCACACCTTTTTCCAACGCCTTATGTATTGCTTCTACTGTGTCACCTGATACGACACCTTCATCTGTCAATAGTGTATCATCAATATCACTTACAACCATTTTGTACATTTACATCAGTCCCCTGTTACATGTTTTTTTCTATCATAGCACAGACGTGACTATCACTTCCTGCTTTTTGTATCTTGATTGAAAGACGAAAAAACCACCTCCTTATTTTTTATCAAAATTGGTTTTCCGTACTAGGATGCTATTGATTGCTGTTCGAGCACTTTCTTTTTACTATTTTTCACATCTGCTTATTTATGAATTAATTATACGATTAGCTTTATAGCAATCAAAATCATTTACAAAGCATATCCTCACACCTCTAACAGTAAAGTAAATATAAAATCTCTTTTAACCTTCTAGGAGGAATGGTGAGTGCAGAAAAAAAATAAACATCCGGGTTATTTATTTTTAGCTGCCAGTCTGATTTGTGGAGTTATATTAATAAGCTACTTATTTGGAGAAGGAGAAAGTAATGCCGGATTTCAATTTCTGCTCGGCATTATTTTTGGAACGCTTGCAGGCTTCGTCGTTAAATTCTTTCAATCATTATGGAAACTCAAAAATAGTAACAAACAGCTAAGTATGAATGAGAAAAGCGTTGTGGCAATGCGAAGATATTTGATGATCGTTTTGTATCTCGTCTTAATCGTAAGCACAGCTCTGTTACTATTTTTATATGGACTAGGTATCGAAACGATTGAAACTAGAGTGATTATTATTTATGTTGGACTTATTTATGTACTTATTATAGTTGGAGCTACGTTGACGAAAGGAAAGTGAAAATGCACCCTTTCTTTAAGTACTACTTCAACGTTAACGAAACAAAAAAAGGGATACGAATCACTGTATAATTAGCATCCCTTATTGCCGTTGCCCATTCTATTTCGTACCCGATAACTGAATCATTTTATTTATTTGCTATCTTTTAACTTTGATAGTACTCACTTACGAGTTCCCCGGCACTGTTATTCGTCATCTGGCTACCAAATTGTTTGATTTCCTTCTCTAGTTCTGCTTCGCTTAGCCCAGCGTAATAAAAATATGATGCTTTTGTATGTTTGCTTAGCATTTCACATAGATCATGTCTTTGTTTCGGGGTCATATCCATCACCTCTTACCCTGATAATTAATAATTGTATTTGATCTATTTTCATCCAAATATCCAGCAATTTATGACAATCTATAATTATATCCTTACTGAGTTTGATCATCATTCCTTTCCATGCTCACTATAGAATAATGTTTATATGTTTTTAATGTTTGGACTTTTTTCTCGAGTTTACAATAATTCAATGATTACCTATACAAGTATATTCCCTTTTCTTTTCTATATTTAACGGCTTCAACGAAGAATGTTGTTAATTGTTACTAGGTGATATGTAACAATTCGAATTAGTAGTTTTTTTAGATGGAGATTAATGGATGAATATGCGATTAGAAGAATGGAACTGTTTGCTAGATTTCATAGTAGGTATCGATATCTCGGTGTGCAAAATTCGTTTTAATGGCTAGGAAAGATGTTGAGAAGTAGGCTCAAGCACAGGCAGAGAATATAAGATAAGACAAATAACTCAAGGGAATTCGAGATAAATCCTAAGATTCGAACAGTGTACGTATTACCTTTATCTTCTATTTTAACTTAAATTAGTCAAACGAGACAATTAAAACGGTCAAAGAATTGTGTAACCAGCTAGGTAAGGTCACTATAAAATTGACTTCATATAATGAAAGTATTTAGTCTCTCATTTGTGTATGGCATGAGTAAAATTGGGATTGCAACTTATGGCAATATTACTGCTACCGTTGCACGTCAAGATATTGTTGCGTTTTTTGGACAATGCATTGTGGACACAAAGGATTTGTTCCAAAAGGCGATTGATATTATGCTGTCAAAAGGTATTTATGATCATCCACCAAAAATTCCTTATCCGAACAACGTATCTTATGTGACTGATCAATCATATATGGCTCACCTGTTAGGAAGTAAACGACCATTGAATGTAATGGAGTTAACTGAATTGTTTTTTCACATTGAAAGAAACTACTTTGGAACGATGGTGACGAGTGCATTTCTTCAAGTCGTCAAAGATGAACAAATTAAAAAGTATATGGCAGAAGGAAAAAAACTAACAGAGAAGCAAATTCAGCTTTGTAACGATATTTTGCATAAAGACGGAATGCAAGGAAACATTCCAGTTAGCATGGAAATTACCGATTCTACGCAAGCACCATTTTCTGATAAGCTCATGTTGTTTCTCCTTAATTCATTAAATTCTACTGGCATACATTATATCGGACACGCTATCTCTGTTTCCACTCGGAAAGATTTGGCTTCAAAGTTCGTCCGATTGCTTCCAGACGTATTAACTTATGGGGAAGATGGATTGAACTTATTAATTGCACGAGGATGGTTCGAGCAACCTCCACAGGGTCTAGATCGTAAAGAGTTAATTAACGAAGAAAAATAAAATTGCATAAACATTGAACAACCGAACATACTAAGCAAACCATAGCTGGGAACTATGGTAGGTAGAAAAGGTTCCGCACTGGATACTGATACCGGTTATAGACCTCAACTAATCTTCTAAGGGGTAGATTAGTGAGGTCTATTTCTCTTTTTACCCACATCATTCTCCTTGTAAACAAACTGTCTAGAATCCGGATTTTTGACTACCACCAACTTCATTTATAAAATATATATACCTCATGTTTAAAAAACGACGAATTGTGGCATTTAAAAAATAGTATAAAGGAGGGTTACTCATTTGATCACGTTTAACAATGTAACAAAAACATTCGATGATGGGACGGTTGCAGTTGATGATGTTTCATTTACTGTAGAAAAGGGAAATCTGGTTACATTGATTGGTCCTAGTGGTTGTGGAAAAACAACGACGATGAAAATGATCAATAAGCTTATCACGCTAACGTCAGGTACAATCACAATTGATGGAAAAGATGTCGCTAACGAGGATGACGTAGAGCTTCGTCGCAATATTGGTTATGTGATACAGCGGATTGGTTTACTGCCGCATATGACAATCGAAGAAAATGTTTCCCTAGTACCAAAATTAAAAGGCTGGAAAAAGCAAGATTACGAGCAAAAAGTAGACGATTTGCTTGATATGGTTGGCCTTGATCCTAACGTGTTCAAGAAACGCTATCCACTTGAATTAAGTGGTGGGCAACAGCAACGGATAGGTGTGATCCGGGCGCTAGCCGGCGAACCTCCGATTATTTTAATGGACGAGCCATTTAGTGCGCTTGATCCAATTAGCAGACAACAGCTACAAGATGAATTAAAGCTACTGCAAGAGCGAATACATAAAACAATCGTTTTCGTTACCCATGATATTGATGAAGCCGTAAAAATTGCTGATCAAATTATCGTCATGAAAAATGGTAGCATTCAACAAATTGCCTCACCGACAGCATTGTTACAGCGGCCAGCTAATTCGTTTGTCCACTCTTTCATCGGAGAGGAACGCGTTAAGCAAGCAGCTAATAATAAAGGTAAACATGAAGCAGCGTCTATTATGAAACAGTTACCTTCAGATATTAGTACAAGTACATATCCAACAATCTCGACGAATTCACCTCTACAGGAGGTTGCACGCCTGATGCTGAGTAACCACGCAGAAGCTATAATCGTGGTAAATCAATCAGCCCAAGCTACAGGCATCATTGAAAAGAACCAATTGCTTCAAGAGTTGGCAGGAATCCAAGAGGAGGCAGAGTAGATGGAAGCTATTCAACTGTTTTTTGATACTGTCATCTCAAGGCGCGACCTTATTTTCGAAGGCTTTATCGAGCATTTGTACTTATCTTTTATAGCAATTGTAATTGCAGTCGGCATTTCTTTGCCACTTGGCATTTATATTTCACGGAAAAAGAGAGTGGCTGAATTTTATATAGGTATTACTGCTGTACTACAAACAATCCCCAGCCTTGCACTGTTCGGCTTTCTTGTTCCCGTGTTAGGAATTGGCATGGCAACGGCACTTGTGGCACTTATTGTTTATGCACTGTTACCTATTTTACGTAATGTATATACAGGTATTACTGGTGTCGATGAAGGAATTATCGAGGCCGGCGAAGGTATGGGGATGACCCAACGGCAAATTTTATGGAAAATTCAGTTGCCACTTTCGTTACCTTTTTTAATGGCCGGTATCCGAACGGCCACAGTACTTACGGTTGGCGTTGCTACACTTGCTACATTTGTTGGTGCTGGTGGTTTAGGGGATGTGATTTGGCGTGGCTTACAATCTTGGAACAATAGCCTCGTTCTAGCAGGTGCGATTCCTGTTGCCCTGTTAGCATTGTTTTTTGATTTTGTATTACGATTTATTGAGAAAAAAGTAACACCAAAAGGCATTAAAAACTAAGGAGTGGAACCAGTGAGCAAAAAGAAAATAATAGCAGCTTTATTTATCGTGATAACACTTTTATTAACCGCATGTGGCGGGGGCAAAGATCCGATTGTTGTTTCCGGTAAGAACTGGACAGAGCAATATATTTTATCACAAGTATTAGCCATTTATATTGAAGAAAACACCGACTACAGCGTCGACCTACAAGATGGTTTAGGTGAGGTTTCTATTTTAACACCAGCGTTGGAAAATGGCGAAATTGACATGTATGTGGAGTATACTGGTACTGGTTTAGAAGCTGTGCTAAACGAACAAGCAGAAGAAGGCGAGTCTAGTGATAGCATCTTAAATCGTGTGCGTGAGGGCTATGAGGAAGCTTATAACGCAACATGGCTTGAGCCGTTAGGATTTGAAAACACGTACACACTTGCTTATACTGATGCAGCCGATTTTGAAGCAGAAACGTATTCCGATATTGCCGCTTTGTCCGAAGATCTTAGCTTTGGTGCGCCGCATGCTTTCTACGAACGTGAAGGAGACGGGTATGATGCCTTTCAAGAAGCCTACAATTTCAACTTTGCTAATACCGAAAGCTTTGACCCTAATGTGATGTATCAAGCATTAATCCAGGGCGATGTTGATGTAATTCCAGCATTTACTACTGATGGACGGATTGAACGGGAAAATATTCAAACAACAACAGATGACCTTGGCTTCTTCCCAAAATACGATGCAGCAATTATCATCAGACAAGAAATCATGGAAGAATATCCTGAATTAGAAGAAACGTTAAATGGTTTAGCCGGTCAAATATCCGAAGCTGAAATGCAGCAAATGAATGCTAGAGTAGATATTGACGGTGAGGACTATGAAACCGTTGCTAGAGAATTTTTGGAGTCTAACGAATTAATTGAATAGATTTAAATATAAAACCACGATTCAGTATATATGTACTGAACCGTGGTTTTTTTATGATGGCTGTTTTTCATGGATTGTCGTTATTTCGCAAATTAGCAAATATCCGTCGTAGTGTTATACAGGCGCTGTAGAAAAATACGCCCTTTCCGCGGGGAACGCCTCAGCCTCCTCCCTCGCAAAGAACGCTCACTGCGGGGTCTTCAGACTGTTCCTTTCCCGCTGGAGTGGCGTATTTTTCCACAGCTTCAGGGTACTGTTACACCTTTTATGAAGCGTAGTCCCTACACTTTGACTCCTCGAAAATAAAGCCCAATTTTCTTCGTGCGATGTATCGCTGTCGTAGCTTTCCTTGTCCTGCGGGACTAGTGGCATAAGTGAGACCCCGGAGCGCGGATGCGCGAGGAGGCTCACTAGCCCCCCGCGGAAAGCAAAGTGTAGGGACGGAGCGGTGCATATCTAAGATTAAGAGCACCTTTGTACTACGTCGCATTTTACTTCAATTATAAAGTTTAACAACAAACTTTACGAAAAGAGCCTTTATTTCCGATAAATAACCGTGCTATACACTTGTGCTGGTGCTTTCGGCTCGAGATATTTTTTTACACTATTCACAGCCGTAAGTCCCTCTGTATAACCAGATGCAATTAACATCGTTTTTGCCGGATATACGACTGCGTCACCTGCAGCAAATATACCATCAACATTTGTCGCCATATGACCATCAACTACGACCCGATTATTGTCTGTTTCCAGTCCCCAACTATCAAATGGCACTGGATTCATTTTAAGACCATTATAAGTAAGTAAATGGTCAACAGCAATATGCTGCTCCCCTTTGCCGTCAGACTGTATTGTAACTTGTTCTAACCAACCATTTTCACCGTGTAGCTGTTCAATCGAACTATTTAGTTTAACGTCTACAGACGAACTGTTGAGACGTGCAAGCTCTTCGTCTGCAGCATGCTGAAATTTACCTTTATTGTTAATGAGGTAAACTTTTGCGGCGATACTTTCTAACGTTAGCGCCCAATCTACCCCTACTCGATTATTTGAAGCAACAATAACATGTTTTCCAGCGAACTGCTGTGGATTGCTAATTGTATAGTGGAAACTATTTTGTTCGTAGCTTGCGATATTGTCTATTGCTAACTTTACTGGATCAAATTTCCCCGTACCAGTTGCCACAATAACCGCTCTTGCTTGATGCGTGGTTCCGTCCTTTGATACTACTGAAAATATACCCTCAGCATCTTTCGTTATCATGTCAACCCACTGATTGTTTACGATTGTTGGATGATGCATACTTGCTTGCTGCTTCATTTGGTCAACTAAGCCATCACCAGTAATTTGTGGGATCCCCCCAACATCATAGATCAACTTTTCCGGTAGAAATTGCAGCACTTTACCACCAAGTTGAGGGCCTGATTCGATTAATGTTGTACTCAGATCACGCATGCCACAATAAAAAGCCGTAAATAAACCTGTTATTCCCCCGCCAATAATAATCACATCATTCTCATTTTCCTCCATGTCAAACTCCCTTTCCCAAGCTGTCCGATTTTAGCTTTTCATTAACAAATAAATAAAATAAGTACCTCCGACCATTGAAACGATCAGTCCTACGGGTATTTCAGAAGGCGATAAAATATTGCGCCCGATTGTGTCAGATATGACGAGCAACAATGCCCCCATTAACGCAGTAATTGGAAGAAATGATTGATGCTTAACACCGACTAATCTTTTTGAAAGGTGTGGGGTAACAAGTCCTACGAAAGCAATACCACCACCAACAGCCACACTTGAACCCGCAAGTGCAACAGCAATAAAGAGCAGAAATAACCGATGCCGTTCCACATTCGTGCCTAGTCCCTTGGCAATGTCATCACCTAAATGTAAAGCATTTAGAACGTTCGATTGATACAACGCCAGTGGGATAAGAATGACAATCCATGGCAATAACGCAAGCACATACGTCCAATCCGTGCCAGAAATATCACCAGACAGCCAGACTTGTGCTCTTGTGAAATCATTTGGGTCCATTCTTAATTGAATCATAATGATTAATGCTGCAAATGCACTGTTGATCCCAATGCCGACCAAAATTAACCGAATCGGAGAAATGCCTTTTTTCCAAGAGATAGCATAAATTAAACATGCCGCAACAAGTGCTCCAGCGAGCGAGCATAATGGTAACATAAATATAGAAAGGGATGATAAATCCGGCGTACTGTTTTGAAATAAATAGATGTACAAGACAACAGCAAAACCTGCCCCAGCATTGATACCAATAATACCAGGGTCCGCTAAATCATTGTGGGTAACACTTTGTAATATTGCTCCAGATATCGCCATTCCAGCACCGATTAGTATCGCTATTACAATCCGAGGCAACCGAAAATAAAATAGCACCATACTATCATTTGCATTTCCATACCCCAATAAGGTCTTGATAACATCAATCGGTTGGATTGATATGACACCTAGGTTCAAATTGACTAAAAATGTAACGATTATAGCGACGATTAAAATAATCGCAACAAGCCATGTTCCTTTTGTTCCACTTTTCGGTATTCTCATTACATCGATCCCCCCTCACGCCGTGCCAAATAAAGAAAGAAAGGGACACCAACTAAGGCGGTCACTGTTCCTACCGGTGTTTCAAATGGGGGATTCACCATCCGTGACAACGTATCAGCAACTACCAATAACAATGCGCCCAACACTGCCGAGCATGGTACAATCCAACGATAATCCACGCCGACAAGAAAGCGAGTAATATGTGGAATTACTAATCCAATAAAGCCGATCGTTCCAGCTACCGAAACAGCAGCACCAGTTAATAGTAAAACAACGAGCGTACCAGTTAATTTAATTAAAAATGTTTGTTGACCAAGACCTTTGGCAACATCATCTCCTAAATTTAACACCGTAATCGACCCGGCTAGTAAAAATGCAATTACAAAACCAACTAGAGCAACTGGCCAAAGTAGATTAACGTGGATCCATTGCACACTGGAAACACCACCTGCATACCAAAAGCTAATATCTTTCGCGACATTAAAATGAATTGCAATGGCAGATGACAATGAACTCAACAAGGCGGTAACAGCCGTACCAGCAAGGGCTAGTTTTACCGGCGTCAAGCCTGTCTTCGAAATCGAGCCTACTCCAAATACGATCATAACGCCGATACCTGCACCAGCAAATGCCCAGAGCATCATGATAAGATTAGATGCTTTCGGCATCACAACAAGCGCTATCGCCATCATAAAAGTTGCCCCAGCCGTTACTCCCATGATTGACGGAGATGCAAGTGGATTACGAGTCATCCCTTGCATCAACGTACCGGAAATTGCCAGGCCAGCGCCGATTAATGCAGCAGCAAGCGCCCGGGGTATGCGCAGTTCCCATATAATTAGATGTGATGATAAGTTCTTATCAAAGCTCGTGATGCTTTGCCATATCGTTATAAAATCGATGTCGGCAGCGCCGAACATAACCGATAATCCCATGGAGAGCAACAAAATCGCCACTCCCCCAAATAAAATAAACGTAGCAATCACAGGTCTTGATTTGATCTGCGGTTGTTCTGTATGTATGTGTTCTGATGTTTTATTAGACATTTTCTTATTTCTCCCCATGATCGCACTATTGAGAACCGTTATCATTATAGTATAAAAGTAGACATGGGGCAAACTTTGAAAAATAATAGTTGCTATTGAAAATGAGAATTGTTATCATTTAGTTTGTTGTTAAAAATTGAATTAAGGGGTTGTATTAGTTTGAAAAATAATAGTAAGTTTTACATAATGATGCTTATGATGGCGGTTTTATTGTTATTAGCTGCATGTGGAGGAAATGCGGGAGATGAAAATAATCAACAGCAAGATAATGAAACACCTGCTGCCGATGAAAATGGAGCTGCTGAGAACGAAGAACCAGAAGATGAATCAACAACAGAGGCAACAGAGCGCACATTGACGGATGCAATGGGTAATGAAGTAACCATTCCAGCAGAACCTAAACGAGTGGTTGCATCCTATTTAGAAGATTACTTGGTGGCTTTAGGTATTACACCAGTCGCACAATGGTCTGTTCGTGAAGGAGAAGATGTCCAAGATTATTTGCAGGAATCTTTGGCTGATGTACCGACGATTCCAAGTGACCTTCCATTTGAAGCAGTAGCAAGCTTTGAGCCGGATCTAATTATTATGGATTCAGCGTCAATGGTAGAGGGTAATAAATACGATCAGTATAGTCGAATTGCACCAACATATGTGATTGGATCAGCGCAAAATAATGATTGGCGCGATGAGTTACTTGAAGTTGGTAAAGTGTTTGGTAAAGAGGAAGAAGCAGAGCAAGTACTTGCTGATTATGAGCAAAAAGCTACTGAAGCAAAAGCACAAATTCAAGAACAAATTGGCTCTGAATCTGCAGCAGCTCTATGGTTGTTCAGCAACACGTTCTACATTGTAAGTGAAACGTTATCCAGCGGCGATGTTATGTACGGTGATCTTGGTTTAACAGCACCTAATGTTGTTCAAGAAATCTCTGCGAATACGGAAACGAATTGGTCTGAGATTTCACTAGAGAAACTTGCTGAACTTGATGCCGATCATATATTCTTAATTAATAGTGATAAAGGTACTGGATCAGAGATGCTGCAACAAGATATCTGGCAAAACATTCCTGCTGTTCAAAACGGTAATATTTATGAATATGAATCAACAGCAAGCTGGTTGTACACAGGTCCAATCGCCAACACACAAATGATCGATAATATTTTGAAAGATTTAACAAAATAACGTGCACTACCAAAACCCGCGATTCCGAATCGTGGGTTTGTTATTTGTTTTCGCCTAGACTATACTTTAAACGACTCATTAAATGTAGAGCCTCTGGAAGCACTCTGATTGAATAATTCTTGCCGACATAAAAGTGGTTTCTATAAATTAGTTTTCTTTTTAGCAAAGACTGAATAATCGGTGTCATATGAGGGACAAGCGTGATGTGATCCTTGGATGCATCAATGATTAACTGCTTTAACACTGCTTTTTCCTGCTTAGAAAGCAATGTTATCTCCTTATAAATCAGCTTTTCGTGCCTAGGTAATCCTTCGATGAACTGCACATGCTCACATCCTTTGTTTATTAGGTACACAACACTATTTACAGTTCGACACCCCTGCTTCTTCTCCTTTTTATAATATTTTTGTTTAGTCAATATTTCGTCATTCACATTATATAAGGCTTATTTGATTGGGACAATCATTTGGCATATTTTGAACAACCTCTATAAGCTACTCTAAATTAGATATAAAGAGTAGCTTATAACTTTAAAAAAGAAAGTTTTTCAATCATAATATGAATGGTACACGGTGATTACATATTAAATGGAGGTACTTTATTTGATTACTGCAATAGTTATTCTGATTGTGTTGATTATTACAAATGCATTTTTTGCTGCTTCAGAAATTGCTTTAGTATCACTTAACGATAACAAAGTAAAGAAAATGGCTGATGCCGGAGATAAAAAGGCAAAAAAGCTTTATGACCTACTTGCATCACCTGGGCGCTTTCTTGCAACCATTCAAATTGGCATTACATTGGCTGGTTTTTTAGCTAGTGCATTCGCAGCCGACAGCTTTGCTGATCCTTTTGCACAACGGTTGTACGATCTTGGTGTTCCACTTTCCTTAGGCTTGCTCGACATGCTATCGGTAATCGCAATAACGATATTGTTGTCTTATTTCACCTTAGTTATTGGTGAGCTAGTTCCGAAACAGCTTGCACTCCAAAAGGCCGAAGCTATTTCAAATTTTGCAGTCGGACCATTAACCTTTCTTCTAATGGTTAGCTATCCTTTTGTAAAGCTACTAAATATTTCGACAAACGCCGTAGTAAGGTTATTTGGTGTTGATCCGAATGCCGAAAACGAGGAAGCTACCGAAGAGGAAATTCGTATGATGGTCGATGTTGGTGGTGAAAGAGGAACGATAAGAAGTGCGGAGAAGCTAATGATTAACAACATATTTGAGTTTAATGACAAGACAGTGTCTGAAATCATGACGCATCGAACTGATATGACTTCCTTTCCAGTTGACGCTACACTACATGAAATAGCGCAAATAGTGAGCCAAAAAAGATTCACTCGTTTTCCTGTTTATGAGGATAACACAGACAACATTACTGGAATTTTGTATGCAAAAGATTTGATTCAATTTTTAGGTGAAGGTAACGTATCATTTAACTTAAGAGAAATGGTTAAAGAGCCTTATTTCGTAATGGAAACTCAAGGTATTGATGTCGTTTTTACAGAGATGCAAAAAAACAATATTCACATTGCAATTGTATTGGACGAATATGGCGGCACAGATGGATTAGTAACCATTGAAGATGTGATTGAAGAAATTGTTGGGGAAATAGATAGTGAGCATAACAATCCAAATGGACTTGACATAGAAGAAATAGGTGCAAATCACTATGCTATTTCTGGTACAACGAGTCTATATCTCATCGAGGAAGTATTAGGCATTGATTTACAGAGTGATGACTATGAGACGTTAAATGGATTTTTAGTGGGACAACTCGGCTACATTCCGAAGCAGACCGACCTTCCTACAATCACCTATCAACATATCCAATTTGAAATTACTCAAGTTAGTGAAAAACGGATTGAAAAAGTAATCGTAACTATAGTCGAAAATAAATAATTTTATACGGGGCTACACTCGATTTTATTATCGAGCATAGCCCCTCTTTTATTATTGCAATTAACTTGATTTAAACCATTTCGTAAATCCTACCTTACCTTTTCCACCACAGTGGCCACAGGAAATATCACCCTCCCCTTTGCATGTATCACATTTGTGAATCCCGTAATCAATTCCTTCTCCAGCGCAGCTATTACATGTGTAAATACCAATCCCATTACAATTCTTACATTTCATATTCAAATGCCTCCAATTCCCTAGTAAGGAGCTGATGAAAGAAATTTAAAAATGTAAGTTTCGGACCATTTCATAACCATTGCTCCTATCGATAAATTATATTAGCAGAAAGATAAGTTATGCACTAAATTGATTACAAGTTCGTTACTTATTTATTACTAGAATTTTGCCTCTTCAAAATGTTTAAAAAAACGTCCAAGTGGTAATAGACAGAGTAAGAACATATTAAAAATTATTCTAAATGAGGCTAAAAGGAGGCCAATTTATTTATTATTTAGCATCTACGATTGAAAGGCTAAACGTTCAAGCATCTGATGAAGAGTTAGGTGGTGTGAAAGATCTCTATTTTGATGATCAGCACTGGACGATCCGTTATTTAGTAGCGGATACTAGAAAATGGTTACCAGGGAAAAAAGTATTACTATCTCCAATTGGATTTGACCATGTAGATATGAATAATAGTACAGTTAATGTGTTGGCATCCAAAGAAACAGTTAAAAATGCACCACACAAATCAAACGATGAGCCTGTCTCCAAACAGGTTGAGATTGATTTAGCGACGTATTATGGATGGCCAACCTATTGGAACGGCTTAGGTCCTTGGAGAGGTTTTGATAATCCTTATGCTCTAGCTAACGCAGAGCGTGATGGCTTACTCGACGATAATGACGTTGAAAAGGAGTACGATTTCCATTTAAGAAGTTCCAATGAAATAAAAGGTGACGTGTTTGGCTATAGTATTGAAGCTGAAGATGGAAAAATAGGACATGTATCTGATTTCGTCGTTGATGATGCGAATTGGAAAATAACTTATTTCGTCGTTGAGACAAAAAATATACTAGTCGGCAAATTTGTTTTAATTGCTACTGATTGGATTAAAGATATTAATTGGGATGAGAAAAAGGTTGTTGTAGATCTTACGAAAGAACAAGTAAAACAAGGTGCAGACTTCAACCCTAATGAACCAATAACGCGTGCGTACGAAGATAATCTTTATTCCACCTTTGACAAACCAAAATACTGGGAATAATTAGTGTTAGACATCCGTTTTCTTACGGATGTCTGTTTTTTTACGGATGTCTGTTTTTTTACCGAAAATCAAATAGGTTACTTTTTAGCATGCAGTTTGTGTGGCAAAAGTACTGGCTGACCGCCTTCATATAACCCGATTTTACTTCCCTCCAAATAAGAAAGCATCTCTTCATCTGACATATGTGGATCTATTTGTAGCTTCTTGGCAATCAACCCACTTACGGTTGCTGCTGCCATACTCGTCCCTGATTTATATATTTCTTTATTATTCAGACCGGTCGATCTTACATTAACACCAGGGGCCAACAAGTTAGTATCGTTACTAATATTGGCATAAGCGTACAGTTTACTTGTATTGGCATTAATTGCACTCACAGATATAACTTCCTTGTATTTGGCAGGATAGACAATCTTGTCCTCAAGCGCGTCATTTCCTGTTGCAGCAACGAAAATGACTCCCTTCATTTGTCCAATCTTAATAAACATATAGGTAAGTGGATTTGGTGTTTCACTATAACTCATATTGATTACATCTGCACCATTAATAATCGCATAAGGAATTGCTATACACGACAGACCATAGGCAGTATTATTTTCATCTAAAATACGAACAGGTAAGATTTTCGAATCAGGAGCTTCGTTAATAATTAAACCCGTAATATGTGTGCCATGTCCATGAACATCAATAGGATCTTCGTCAAACTCAACAAAATCAAAGCCATTTAGCACATTTCCACTTAATTTTGCATGGGTATAATCAACACCAGAATCGAGGACAGCAACAATCACTTCATCATCATGATGCTCACTAGAAATAAGTGCACCTGTGAGATAGCTAAGTGGAAAAAGAATAACAGAAGTTAATAAAACAAGGAATTTTCGATACATGCGAAAAGCACCTACCTTTCCTTATTTTATGAAATTGCGGAGCAGGAATTTCTTTATTATGACAAATGTAAAGTTTAGGTTTAATTTTTAGTGAATAATATCAATGAAATGAATAGTACATAAAAGAGTCCTTTTTGAACACGCACTTTTAGGACTCTTTTTGTATCAATCAATTCTAAAATTACCAACAATCACCCTATTATTTTCCAAGTACTCTTCTGTTAGAAATGTAAAAACTGTTTCATGTCCCGCATAATCGGTAATGTAAAGCGTGTTTTCTTTTTGTAGCGATCCGATATATTCATAATAGTTATCAACTTTACGCTCGCGACATCCCGATGAGCATGCGATTTCTTTTCCATTAAGCATTACAGACTTAGTAGTCAAATCATCTACTCTAAAACTGAAAGCGTACTCATTGTTATGTGTATAAATATTCATAGCTCTAATATTGGGCTTTTTTGTATCAATAATCAGCATTTTCTCTATCGTCCTCATTTCGCTTTCGCCCTTAACTTGCATAACAAGAGAATGTACACCGTCTTCTAAATTGAGATCGATTAAATCTACTTGGGTTGAGATTTCCTTAATTAAGATCTGATTATTATACACAGATATTTCTTTATAGTTGAGCGCATCAATGTTAATAAATATATTTCTTTTATTTGCAATCCGGTGAAGATTTTCCATTTTAAAATATAAATCATTATCTTCAAGTGACTGTATTTTTTCTGGAATGACAACTGTGTAGTCCTTATCTGATAACCGATCCTTATTTTCATTTAAGTAGGCTAACATATCATCTTTAGACATATGTGGTTGTGTTTGTAATTTCTTAGCGATTAACCCACTAACAATTGCTGTTGACATACTCGTACCTGATTTATAGATTTCATTGTTATTAAGACCGGTAGATTTTAGATGTACACCAGGAGCCAATACGTTTGTATCATTACTAATGTTGGCGTTGCTATAGAGCTCGGCTGTTCTTTCATCGATTGCACTAACCGATATGACTTGTTTGTACTTTGCTGGATATACGATCTCTTCGTTACTTGCATCATTTCCTGTCGCTCCAACAAAGATGACACCTTTTTTATGGCCGATGTAAATAAACAGCCGTGTTAAAGGGTTGGGTGTTTCGCTATAGCTCATATTAATAACATCCGCACCATTAATAATCGCATAAGGAACGGCTAAAAACGATAGACCGTAAGCCACCCCATCAGTATTTAACATCCGAACAGGTAAAATCTTAGCAGCGGGTGCCTCTTTTTCTACTAATCCAGCAATATGAGTACCGTGACCATGATCATCCATCGGATCGCGGTCGAACCCAATGAAATCGAATCCAGTTAACATATTATCTCTTAACTTAACGTGAGTGTAATCCACTCCTGTATCCAAAACCGCAACAATTACTTGGTCATCAACATGTTCACTAGATATGAGCAATCCTACAAAATAACTAATTAAAAAAATCACAATGCTAGTAACAAAGATAAGGATTTTACGAAACATTGCTCGCACCTACCTTCTGTTACTAGTGTATGCCGTAACTAGCCGAAGTTGAGTTGTCCGTTTGTAGTGTAAACATAATGTAATGGAATGCTGTAGAAAAGTCCTATATGAGATGAAACAAAATGAAAAGAATAGAAGAACCTGCATTTGTTCCACATCAACAACACAGCAGTAACCATTGGTTTTAACGTGTGTATGAATCCTTGAATAAAAATGACTACCTGAAATTTGAACGATAGATTGATCGAAACCTACAAAAATACGGAAACAACATAAATACTAGTATTGGTGTGATAACGGGCAGGATCATAATAGCCAAGGATAAATCGGATGTATACCCCATGAAAATCATTATGACAATTGGGCGTGTCAACAAAAGAATAAATAACTTTTTCGAATAATCAATAAAGGATTTTGAGTAACCAAATGCCCATCTTAAACATACGGATATACTACAATCACTGATTAAGGGGCGACTATAGTAATGGACAATCATACGGTGAAGAATAGCGGGGCGAGCATGATCGCCATCTTTGATAAAGAGCGCCTGTATTTTAATAAATGGGAGATGTATAAACTGCTATCCCAACATGATCTTCCTTTTACGATGCCTTATACAGAATATCTGACAGAACAAGCTTTGGATCAATTTTTATATGGAGACGTACCATTTTTCATTAAGCCCGTAGATACATGGGCGGGTAAGCATATTACGTTCATAAAGCGTGTTTTAAACGGCTATGCGGCGCAACACCCTGATGGTTCTGGCGGGGTTCTTCCTAATAACCAGGCACTGAAGCAGAGCTTATATGAGAAATACCAAAACACTCAGGCCATCATCCAACAACAGGCACCGATCATTTCGTATGATACACGTGCTTTTGATATTCGCGTTCATCTGCAACGGGATGAGCATGGGCACTGGTTGTATGCTGGAGATTTAATCCGAATTGGCGGTAAACAATCGATTGTTTCCAACCTATTTATGCACGGTGGAGGGGTTGTGACAACAGAAAGTGTCTTGCAAGATTTGTTTCATAACACACACGTTACGATGATCAAAGATAATTTAGCTAATGCGGCGTTAGGGGTTGCCCAGATTCTAGACCGTTACTACCCATTCATCGATATTGGAGTAGATTTTGGAATTGATGAACACGGGAACTTATGGCTATTAGAAGTAAATACAAACGATAAAAAAGGCAGACCAGGCTACGATTTGTTTAAAAAGTTACCGGACAAAAGCGTGTTCAAAAAAATGAAAGCAAAAGATAAACAACGCCTGAAAGTGTGGCAGATGCAGCAAATGCACGGGGGACACTTTCGCTAGAGCCTTGGGTGGCGGGGTTTGGTGCAATTACGGTGTGGCGTGGTGCAATCACGGGTGGGTTTGGTGCAATTCTCATGAGTTGTGGTGCAATTACGTCGCTGTCTGGTGCAATTCCCGTGCAGTATGGTGCAATCCCTCGTAGTCCTGCACCCCACGCTACCATATGTATAAAAAAACCCTTTCTTGCTCGAAAGGGTTTAGTTTACTTTATAGGTGATCTGTTCTTCTAGCATTTTTTCTAATTCGTTAGCTTTAATAGGCTTGGAAAATAAATATCCTTGACCATATTTACAATTATATGCCAATAATGTTTTTAGCTGATGGTCATGTTCGACTCCCTCAGCAACAACTTCAAGCGATAAATTCCTACCTAAGTTAATAATCGTTTCAATCATTGACTGGGTTCTAGCATCTGTAATATCATCGATAAATATTTTATCAATCTTGATTGTATCAATTGGCAAAGCCTTTAAAATATGCAGAGAAGAGTATCCCTTGCCAAAATCATCAATGGCAGTTTTCACTCCGATTTCCCGTAATTGTTCTAGTGCTTTTGTCGAATGCTCGGTATTTTGCATGATCGATTCGGTTAGCTCTAATTCTATATTTTTAGGGTGTATATTCGTTTCCTTTATAATTTCCTTAACCCATTTAACAAATTCGCAACTTTCTAACTGACGAGCAGACACATTGACCGATATGGTAAGATCACTATGGTAACGATCATTCCAAGCCTTATTTTGTTTACAAGCTTTGAAAAGTACCCAGTCACCAATTTTATTAATTTGCCCACTTTCCTCCGCAA
This sequence comes from Radiobacillus sp. PE A8.2, assembly GCF_045635475.1. NCBI lineage: Bacteria > Bacillati > Bacillota > Bacilli > Caryophanales > Bacillaceae > Radiobacillus > Radiobacillus sp. PE A8.2. Next base: position 31,730 of record NZ_JBJGXI010000036.1, read on the forward strand.
TTGCAATAAATTCATCTGGGGGGATTACACCAAGTTCTGGATGCTGCCAACGTAATAATGCTTCCGTACCAACTACCTTTCCAGTCTCAATCTCTACTTTCGGTTGATAATAAATCTTAAATTGGTTTTTCTCAATCGCATGGCGCAGATCATGTTCAATTGTCATTTTTCTAGAAATAACTTCGTCCATTTCTCCGCTAAATAGCTTAGCATTGTTTTTTCCAGTTTGCTTTGCCTCATACATTGCTACATCTGCACGTTTGAGTAACTGTCCACTGCTAGATCCGTGTTCTGGATACAAACTTATACCAATACTTGGCGTCATAATAATATTGTGTTTTTTAAAGACAAATGGTTTCTGAAATGCTTTCAATATTCCTTTTGCTAAATCCAACGTACCATTGGTTCCTACGCCAGGCATAATGATGATAAATTCATCTCCACTCATCCGATAAACTTTCCCACTTTGTTTAACCGTATGGCGCAATCGACGTGATACTTCTTTTAATACTTGATCGCCGACATCATGACCAAGGCTGTCATTTACATGTTTAAAACGGTCTAGATCAAGAAGTAATATGGACCCACTTTCCACCTGTTTCATTGTCTTGTCTAAATCAAGCTGGAATCTAGTTCTATTTTTCAACCCTGTTAAAGGGTCATGATATGCTAAATACCTGTATTCTTTAAATATGTTTTTATTATATTTCATAACATAAATCTGTCTAACTATCATTAGTATCGTACTTACAGACAAACCTGCGCTAAGTGCATTGAATTTCCACTCATAGCTATTTATCACAAACAATAATAGTATGATTACACTGATGAAAGAAACTATATGCTCTTTTCCATCAATATAATTTTTTATCTCCCATTTCGGAATTACACTTTTTGTTTGCGCGTGTCCCCCTCCAAGACCAATCAAAAGAATAGCATACAACCATAGTAATTCAGCTAAATTGCCTGGATGACTGCCATGCGTGAGTAGATGATAAACATAGTACCAATCACCTAAGATCAGAAACGTAAAACCAATAACAACAAAAAAGATTAGCTTTTTAGCTTCGCTATATTTAGATAAGTAGTATAGACTTGCTGTCACATATATAATACATAAGCTTATAACTGGATACACAACCGCTACAATTAAATCCGTCGCAGATCCAACCATCAAATCTATAAACGGTTGAATTAAAAAATGGATGCTAATTGCAACAGCAAAAATCATGTTAATAGCAAGATTGAATAGATGAGTATTATTAGACCTGCGAATATTAATTAACTTAATCTTGTAAATGAGTGCAACAAGAAAAACAAGATTGGAGATTAGCCAAATTCCTGTTGCAATGCTCGTATATTGTAACGTACCTTCAGTTATCCATGACAAAAGTCTAACAATATTCGCGATTGTATAAGTACACACACCAATACCTAATAATAACCAGTAATACCGGTGTTCATGAAGCAGAATTCGATATGCTTTAAATAACCACAACGAACTAAGCAGTCCCGCTGCCGTGAACAATAGCAAAACTCCCAAGGCCTTAATCGATTCACTCTCCTTAAAAATAGACACCCAACCCAAATATACGAGTCCAACAATGATCAAGAAAAGTGTTGCTGAACGTTTCGTTGATAGCATAGTTATCCCTCACAGCTTCATATTATTCTTCATTGAGAAAGCTCCGGTTCTTCTATTAAAAGATATCGTTTACAAGTTATTAAATAGTTAACAAAAAGGTTATTCCCTATGGAAATAACCTTTAAGCCGTCATTCCTTTGGCTGCCCAGCCACCATAGGTTTCCCTTTAGGTCTGAAGCTTTGCGTCCTCACCTTTCAATGAGTTTGCCTTTTCAATGAATATCTCAATTAATTTTCTAGTCCTATTTTATCACTTTCCTAGTAAAATAGCATTCTTTTTTGGAGGAAATATCTACTTTTTTTACTTTATTTGGTAGTTTAACAAGACTATTTTACTTAAGTTCCTCGCATTCACCAGCCCTAACGGCTTAAATCAATCCACTTTGTCACATTTAATATGATTTAATACCTCTCAAAGTTTAGGAGTTGTTGAAAGACATTCTCGCCAAATCTGTAAAAAAACAAAAAGTTCTGCAAAAATGACCCATTTGCAGAACTTCAATCAATTATTTAACCGCTTTGCTTACCTTCAATTTCTTCCCTTTAACCGTTGTATTTTCCATTGCTTGCATGACGAGTGATCCTTTTCCATTAAGGATGTCCACGTAGGAAAAACTATCCTGAATCGTGATGATGCCGATGTCTTCGGCTGATACCCCAGGAATGTTTGTGATCGTCCCGACAAAGTCCACTGCACGAATTTTTTTCTTTTTCCCGCCACTGAAATGTAGCTTCATTATATCTTTATTAATGCGTGCTGTTTTATTATTTTTAACGATGCGGCGGCCCGCCATTTTTTCTTCAAAAGCAGCTTTTCCTTTAGCGACCTCCGCAGGACTCGGTGCTTCTGTTTCCGTAAGCTCAAAACCAACGTATCTTTCGGCTGCTTTTAAATATTTATTATCATAGGAGTTAACCAAGGTAATTGCTTTCCCTTGCTTACCTGCTCGTCCTGTTCTTCCTGTTCGGTGCACATAGCTTTCTTTTTCCATCGGTACGTCATAATTAATGACGAGCGATACATTGTCAATATCAATTCCTCGGGCAGCTACGTCGGTTGCAATCAAATACCTGAAGTTTCCCGCTTTAAAACCATCCATGACAGCGAATCGGTCAACTTGCTCCAAGCCCCCATGAAGTCTTTCACATGCATAACCAGATCCTTCGAGTTCCGCAAACACGGTATCGACGTTTTCTTTCGTATTACAAAAAATAATGCAACTATCCGGATTTTCTACGACTGTTATGTCTTTAAGTATGGAAAGCTTTTGTTCCTGTTTTACTTCCATCACTTTGTGCTCGACTGTGTCCGTTGTGATTCCTGTCGCAGCAATTTCGATATTGACCGGATCTTTCATGTATTTATAGCAAAGCGTTTCTACGTCTTTTGGTAATGTTGCTGAAAATACCATCGTCACGCGGTCTGATGGGAGCTGTTTGATAATTGCCTCTACCTTGTCAATAAAACCCATATTAAGCATCTCATCTGCTTCATCAATAATAAGGTATTTGACTTGCTCCAAATCGAGTGTTTCTCTCTCAATATGGTCCATGACTCGACCAGGTGTTCCTACAACGACATGTGTTTTTTGTTTCAATTCTTCTTGCTGCTTAGAAAATGGTTCTTTCCCGTAAACCGCCATCGCTTTGATTCGTTTAAACCTGCCGATGTTTGTTACGTCTTCTCGTACTTGTACCGCTAATTCTCGAGTTGGCGTTAAAATAAGTGCTTGTGGCTTCTTTTCTTCCCACTCGATATTCTCGCAAAGTGGAATCCCAAAAGCAGCCGTCTTCCCACTTCCTGTTTGCGAACGAACAACAAGATCTTGCTTGTCCAGTGCTTTCGGAATAACTTCCCTTTGTACCTCGGTAGGTGTCTCATATTTCAGTATCGATAGTGCTCTAGTTATATCGTCACTAATTTTATAGTCATTAAATCTTGCTTCAGTCATGTTTAGCCCTCACTTTTTATGTCATCCGTCTTTTGTATAGGTTTCACTCTGACGGATTAGGTTATGCAACTACTTTTCCGATCGCAATCCAGCAATCATTTTATCAACTAACGCTTCTTGATAGCCCGCTTTTTTAGTACGCTTGATCGCCTCAACAACAGGGCGGAGACAGTCTACATTTATGCTAGCTAACTTGTTTAATCTTTCTTGTGACAATGTAACATCTGCTTTTGTTGTATGGTAGGCAGCAACATCCATGTGCCATAGCTTCACGTGATCAGGATAACGTTGAAGTAGCCTTGCTGCCATACCGAGGCCTTCCGGGTCCAAATCTCCTGCATAATACAAATAGCAATTTTCTTTAACCAACATATCCATCAGCATAAGCGCAGCCAGTTTAAATTGCCCATGTGTACATACTAGTGGTGCATGTGGCACTTCATCTAAAATACTTGAATAAACACCTGAGTTCTCAACAATCCAGACTTTTTGCTTATGATTTGATGGATAAATACGATCAAGTTTCACCAGTTCCCTGAGCGGGACGTTCATGACACTTTGTTTTTTTGCGGCCGCTACCCACAGCGGATCTGCTTCATTAGCCGATTCTGCCAACAGATTCGCACACGTTACAAAATTGGTGATGTCGTCACGCAAAATCCAATAATGTAAAAGCAACTCATTCATACCTTCACTATCTGCTGGCACTATCAATTTTTCATCAAACCCACGATCAACAGCTAGCACATGAATCCATAGTTTCCCTAAATTCGTATTCCGGTCAAAAGCATGTGGATTGCGCGTAATCCGTTGACTAAACATCGGCAACCGTTCTAAACGGTCAGGCAACTGCGATATCGCTTTATGTAATTGTTCTGTCATTTGAATAAATGTTTGATCAGAATCCTCGACCAAACGATAAATCCAATATGAATCTGCCGTTTTCGCTAGCAGGTGGCTAAACCAAAATGACAAAGCGGGAAAATCTCGCTGTAGCTGTTCAAGCAGCGCAACCTGCTGCTGTTCCTTTAGCTGTTTTGCTTGTTTATTAGAAATGAGAGTCTCCCCAAAATGAGCCTCTAATAGCTCCTTCAATCCAATTCCTTCAAATTTAGTTCGCTGTAATTGTTGCTGAAACTGTTCCAACGCCACCTTACCGTTTTGCTTCAATTCTGATTGTGTAATCCCAAAAAAACTGGCGATGGTAGCGAGCTCCTGCTCATGAAAACCTGTGATGTTTACGGTGCCGCCAATTCGACCTAATGATTGATATTTTTTCTTAAAAAGTAAAAAGAGACGACGATGACCCGCATCGCCGCTAAAATAATCTAACGCTTGATTGATCATAGAGATATTCATCTCCCTTATATTACATGTTCAACAACCTTATTACACATAGGTTTCGTCTTCGATATCCTGTTCCTCACTCTCAGGAAGCTGTAAATCCAATTGTTTTCCGTCCCAATAATAACGAATAACACTCACAAAATCAGCATTTTTGGGACGAACCAATTCACAGACAGATAGTTGCGAAATTGTATCATAATCGCCCCAAAGTACTTGTGAATTCATAATATAATCAAAGCCTAAGTGCTCAACGATTTCAAACATTTCTCGGATATTATTTTCATCTACACCGGCAAAAGCCTCGTCTAACGAAATAATGTAAGGGGCCTGTTCATCCGCCTCTAAATAACGTGAGTAACAAGCAGTGAACAATGGGATATACATGGCCATCGCTTTTTCCCCACCACTAAATTTATAAAATTGGTTGTTCGTTAACTCTCGTTTCGACTCACCCTCGCGTTGGAAGTATAACACGAACGAGAACCACTTACGATAATCAAGTACTTCTTTTAATACTTGCAGAAGTGTCTGGATCTCGGTATTATTTCCCATCAGCTCTTTTGCTTTCGCAATTTTCGAGCGAAAGTGAACGGTAATTCTTTCTAAATCTTCTTCCTTTAACAGACGTGCATCTTGCTTTAATAGCTGCACAAGGTCAACCGTATCCAACTCCGCCTCAGAATCGGCGGTACGTGGTTTCCAACGAATTGAGAACGACAATCCAGATGAAGTATCACGTGTTGACATAAGCGTATCCATTTTTTTCGCCCACTGCTCGGCACGACGAATCCGAGCACGCAATTTTTGACCAACAGATTTGAATAAGATTTCTTCATACAAGGCTTGGTCCTGATCATCAAGCAAGCTTTCTTGGCGCGCTTGCTCATCTGCGATTTGCTGTTGCACTGTATAAGGACTAACTTGTTTACCTTGATAATCTAGTTCAATCACACGGCGGCTAGCTTTTTGCTTCCACTGTTCTATATGTGGCTGCTGCTCTTCGTCTGTAATGCTATTCATCCATTCCGGCAAACTGGCAACCGCATCATACGTACTCATCCGGTACTCCATTAAGTCACTTTGTTGCTTATAATATTCACTTGTCAGCTGACCCGCAAGTTTACTAGCATCTTTTTCTTTTAGCAATAAACCGTGTGCACTGACTATATTTCCTGCAACCACGACAAACTCTTTGTCGTCAACATCCGCGTTCACATAACCTCGATTTAGTTCTTGTTCAAAGGTTTGTGCCCATGCTTGCTTCATATTTTTCCAAAACTCCACTTGTTTTTGTTTTGACTGGATATCACCGAGCAAGTGCTGTTTATCCGACTCTTTTCTTGGCAATGTTGTTTTTTTGGCGTCTAAGCTAGCATGGATCTCTTGCAAGGCTTGTTGTACGTTAGCGATTTGCTGCCTGATATCAGTTACACCTTCTGCTTCAAGCTGTGTTTCAATTTGGGCAATATTTTGCTGCAATCGCTCTGTTTGATCTTCTGCAATATTAATTTCACCTTTTAGCTCGTCCATCAAATCAACGAGATCCTGTAATTGTGTTGCAATATCGGTTTGGCGTTCGATGATATGCACATATTTAATATGCTCTTTCTCAACCCTCGACAAATCCTTGTCATAACGCTTGATAACTGTAATTGCTTCCTCGTATGCAGCACGATTTACTTCGATGTTAAACAGACGTGTCTGTTTGTCAATCACACTTTTCACACGAGAATAATCGTCATGTATTGTCTTTAGCTGTTCTGACAATACTTGCATCCGCTCTTTGTGATGCTTCATTTTTAAGCGCGATTCTGAAATTTGCTTAAAGTTCTCCTGCAAATCTTGATCATCTGGGAATTGTCCAAGCTTTGTCCGTGCCTCGGCAATCGACGCTTCCACTGCTTCGATTTGCACGGTAATGTCGCGTTTTTGCTCTTGTAAATCGAACAATTCTTCCTGAATACGGTCAATTTGCGCTTGTCTAAATCGCTTCCGTGCCGTTCGTCCGATATAACGAACATCATCAACTGGAACGGCATGCCCCTTTAACAAACCAAGCTGATAGTGGCCGTCTTCCGAAACTGAAAATGTAGAAGGTTCCGCTTCTGCAATCACAATACTTCTAAGCACATCATCAACAGAGCTAGCAGCGATCGGATGATCACTATCCAAGTCTGGTCTAAGGAAATCAGCAAGCGTGTATCCCATAATATTCGGTTCGGCTACGAGCACACGATCATGCTCTATTTCCACTTTTTCACCTGTAATCAACGCATCCAACATACCGCTATCAATCATCGCTGCCTCAATCCTTTTACGAACATCCGACTCAACATGGTCATGAAATTCAATTGCCGCATAAAATGGCACATGCGAGACATTAGCTGCTCGTAATTTTGCTCTAGCTTCCTTCGTTAACGGATCGGTAGCTGGTTCAGGATCTTTTTTATCCTTCCATTCTTGCAATTCGGTTTGCTTGTCTGTTAGCTGCTCGCCCAGTTGATTTTTTGCAAACGTCAACTCTGATAGCTTTTGTCTTTGCTGTTGTTCATACTGAAAGACTGCCTCTCGGAATGGCGCTCGGACTAACTCATATGGCGTAGGTTCATATAAAGAATGAATCGCACGTGAAGCTTCTTGAAACGCCGCTTCCCCCGGTGTTAACCAATCCGATTGCTGTACCCAATTATACATGTCATTTAACTTTTGCTGCTTATCTTCTTCAAATAACTGTACCCATGCTTGTTCTTGATGTGCTGCGTCATCGAATTGCTTTTGTTCCCCTGCTAACTCTTTGTCTTTTTCCTGGTATTTCTGTTTTAAATCTTCAAACGTTCGAAAATCGGAAGCAATTTGCTCCAACGTACTCGTATGCTGTTGTGTTTCCTTGATCCACAAGGAAAAATTGAACGCTTCATGCTGATGCCGATCAAAATCCTGCTTGTTCATCGTATGATTCGTAAACGAAGCTTCTTCTGCATCGTTATCCAAATCGATGCATGTATCCTTAATCGTTTGTAGTCGTGCTTCCATATCGGCTTCTAACGCAATTTTCGTTTGCATTAAATTGTTTTCCCTCTGGCGACGTTCCTCTAGTTGCTTTTGCTTGCGATTAAGGTCGCGACTTTGCTCATTCCAGGATTGCTTGGCTTCATTTAGTTCTTTTTGCAAATTCCAGACTTTGTGCTGTTGTAGGCGCTCTTTTTGTTTTTCATTCGTTTCCTGTTGCTGTTTTAATTCCAGAATCGCCTGGTTTAACGTAGCAATATCAGTTTCTAATTGGCCTTTTTCTTGTAAGAGTTGCTCGTGAGCTTTTTCTTCCTTGTTCACACGCTTTGTCGCATTAATTAGTTCATTCGCTTGATCAGCGATTATTCGACTGTTGTACGTCGTATACACCTGGTTCAGACTAGTAATTGCTTGTACTTCACGCTCAAGTTGCTCAATTTGCTGTTTCGTCTGATCCATCTGCTCAATCGTATCTGACAAATGGCGAAGATCGTCGTCAGTGAGCGGAGGTAATGCCGCCTCCAGTATTTCGTAAATAACCGTCGGACGAAAATCCTTCGATAGCTTCGGACTTCTTAACTGAATTAACAGCTTAATTAAATCTTCATAAGCTTCGATTGTTTCAAAGCCGAAAATATATTTGTTTACTAGCTTCATATAATCTGTCTGCGTTTGAACAACTTGTCCGCCTTCACCAAGTCTGTTTTCTAATTCTATCCGAGAGCACGGTATTTTCTGTTTTTCGCCTGCATGTTGCTCATACTTATATAACTCAAGATCGTACCCTATCCGGCGATTATCTGTAATCACAAAGCCCCAAAACTTCATTTGTTTGTTTCGTTTTGCCTGTAATCCTATACCGATCGTTGTATACTGCTCAGTGTCTTGACGTTTAAACTCAAGAAACAAATAACCTGTCCGTTCGTCTCTATTAACAATTTCCTTTTCCCCGAGTAGGTAATCCTCCATTCGCCTAGCTCTGGAGCCAAATGGGTCTAATCGGTCTGGGGACTTTTTACCGTCTAACAATACAGGTAAAAAGCTTTGCATCGTTACTGATTTTCCTGAACCATTACTTCCTCGCAATAATAGTTTCCCATCAGAAAAGTCAAACACTTCTTCATCGTAATACCAGAAGTTCAATAACCCCGCGCGATTCATTTTCCATTTATTCATTACCTTTCACCTCCATCTCAAAATCAGCTGGATAATGCCCAACGACACGTCCTATTGCTGGTTTGATAAAAAGCAACCCTGTATCAGCTTCTGCTACGATCATTTCCCATTCCTTGAACAAGGCGAGCAGCTCTTCTGCCACAGCTGTATAACTCATATCGCGGTATTGCTTACTCCACCCATGTCCATACAAGCCTTTAATTGCCTCCACCATCTGCGTAAATTCCGTTGTTGTTAATTTGATCTCACCTAACGCACTTATTTCATATTCTCCTAGACGCTCCCGCAAATAAGCTGCAAAATGGAGCGCAATGCTCATCACCGCTTTTTGATCTGGAAACAGCGTATACCGTTGCTTTCGTTCTGGTAACACAAGAAATGCGGCATTTTTAAACACTTCTAATTGGAACGGTGTATTCTCCTCCAAATCATCACGTAGCCTGTTGCGGTAGTTACGAATGTAAGCAAAATCTTGGTCGTTCTCTCCTTCACGGTAAACAACTGGTGAGAACATCAGCTTCCGGTACACCCGTTTTCTGCGCTCATCTGTTTGCTGCCGTTGCCACTCTGTATCTAAAATCTCTCGTGTTGATTGGAAATGAAATAAATCCTCTGGATACGACCGCATAAAATAACGCGCATACACCGTTACTTCATATAATACCTCCTGATCTTCGTTATTCGCGAACATATCGATATCTCCATCAACCGCTTTAATAATCTTCAACTCAACCATTTTTTTCAGCGCCCGTACGAGTGACTTACGATGTTGATAATTCGTCCAATCGAGTGGAAACTCTCCTGGGTACATATCTTGAATATCTTCCGTAATATCAGATAGCAAAAATTGCTCATCAACCGAACGTCGCTCCGTAAACGCCAATCCACAACAAAAGATCGCATAGTCCTTTGATGAAACAAATTGCTGAATACCCATCCAAGCCTTAGGGTCGACTGGAATTTTTTCTAGTTTAATAAAGTGCTGGTGCACGATTAAATCAAAACCGAATCGCTCACTAACATAGCGCTTTAACTTTTTCTCCCGCTCGCGGATGAGTTGATAAGTGGTGGGATCATCTGCACGCAGTACCCAAAACTGCTCAAATAAAATTCCTAGTGCGTCTTGTGTACGCTCATCAAACGTTGCTTGCTCCGCCATTATGCTTTCACCTCTTCTTCATCAACAAACTGAAACGTTGCCTTTGGCATCTCTAATACTCCATCATCTGCATGAAGACGAATTCGTTCATTTTCTAAAACAACATGAACATTTTTGCCAATCTCTGTTTTAATTGTTCTATCCTTCTTCGCCATCGCTTTTCCCAACCAGGAAAGCAGCAGCTTCCTTACGTGCGGTTCTACTATTGGTAAATCTTCCACTTTAATTTCGTTTCCTTGTATATATTGCTCGATCATTTTTTTCTCGCGTTGCTTTTGCTCGAGATGAATTTTCTGCATCTCTTCTTTTTTCACGCGATTGCTTGTGACCGCACCGGCTTTCGTTTTCTCCCGGTAATTACGAACAATCGGTTTTGTCTCATGAACCATCGGCGCCTCGTCCCACACGTCAACATATATGTCATCTGTCGGAATGTGATCAATGAAAAAGTGTCGGGTATGAAACACGCCAAAAGCAACTGAAGATAACTCGTGTGCACGGTCGATGTCTTCGATTGTGCCAAACCATCTGGCAAGGTGGAGATAGTCCTTCTTTCGGCTACGAAAATGCTGATGTCGCTCACCAAGTCGTTGCACTACTCGTGTAATTCGCCGAATCGTTTCATTCGTCCGCTGCTGCAACATCTCATACTCACTCTCACCATGCTCATTACCGAGAAACCATGCCTTAAGGCTCGACCACTTTTCTTTATACTCCTCATATGGATCTTCCTGTTTATCATCATCAAAACGAAAGGTCTGCTCCTGATGCTGTTGCACTTGCTTAAAAAATCCTCGAAGCTCTTTCATTGCTAAACCTAACAACAAATCCTGAATTTGTAACGCCGTTCCTTGGAGAGCAATGATGAAATCTCGCAAATAGGTCGTAAACTGGTCTTTATAAACGAGAAATGCCTCTGTTTGCATGCGATCCTCGACTTCTTCACTATTAATATAGGCCATGTAATCTGACGTATTTTGAATAATTTGACGCAAGTAAGACATAACATCTTCCCACAACTGGGCACATTCTTCATCTGTTTCTTGCTTGTGTACTAAAGCAATTTGCTCGATCTTACCTAACGCCTGGTACAAACGCTCAAATTGCGTCCGCTCTAATGACCCACCAAATGTTTCACCCATGCTTTCAAGCTGGACGAGCATCCGTTCAAATTCAACCGTATACGGCGTACACTGATAGCGAAATCGCTTCTTTTTAAATTCCTCAATTGTTCTCGATTTACCAGATTCCTGCCTGGCAATCAAATTGCCCCATCTTACGAGCGCATCCAAATCTTGATGAAGTGACTCCTCGCTATAATCATGAAACTCATCTGATTTTCTAAGATATTCATAGATTTCTTCCGGGAATAAAAACTCTCGCATCCGTTCGTGCTGTATATAAAAGTAACGCAAAATAGCTCGGTAGCTCCAAGCTTTTTCTGCAGTTAAATATGTAGCTTCTTTCACACGCTTATACATGTATCCACCTACCTACAAAGTTCGTTATTAAACAACGTATTTTCTTTCATTTTATCATATTAAAGAAATTCTTTATCTTGGAAATTGATGGGGAGATGATTGTGCAAAGAATGTGGATTGTTGAATGTGGTAGAGAGGGTACATATAAGGCGTCTTTGGGGACTGTGAAAAATAGTTCACTAATCAATTCGATATCCTTATTATAACAATAAAAGAGGAGTTCTTCTAATAATTTCAAATTATTAACACCATGACTGGAAACCTATAGGGATTATGTGTTTTACTAGCTTGTATCTCATCTAAATAGGCGAGGCGCTGGCGCAGTTTTACAATAATGTTCTTTAGGAAATAATCCATATTAAAAACTACTATTAGGATTTCCAGCTATATGAAAGCACCGACTTACTAGATACACCACCAGCACCTGCCATTTTTACTGCGATTCATTTTCAATCCTGCAGCCATGCAGCAATTTCTTTTTGTGCACTCTCATCAAAAATCGGTCCAAAATGAGATAAGCCATCCATGATTTCAATTTTTGTATTAGGATGCTCTGCAAACACTTGTTGATATTGATCGACTAAAAAAGATCCGTCTTCACTTCCGGCCACGACAAATATTTCTCCATTCATCGAGGAAATGTCTTTCTGATAATCACTGCGTGGGTGCATCGACGTTTGTAGTCGATAACTGTATGCTAACGTTTCTGTTTGGTCTCGGTATTCGCTTGGCATATTAAAGGAAATCACATCCAAATCATTCACATGTGTAATCCCAATTTGATTTAACATGCTTAGTCCGATCATGCGTGGCGTGTTCACATTAGCCCACTCGTTTTTATCACTGCTGTTCGTCGGGGCGGTATGATGTATATATGGTGCGATTAGCAGATAGCGTTCGACTGCCTCATGACTAGCGTCTCCACCCGCCGTGCGAATAACCGTGCCGCCACCACTTGAATGACCGCCAAGTATAATCGGTTGTTCGGGATGACGTTGATCGACGAAATCAATTAGATCGTAAATATCATCATCAATCTGCCCAATGTATGCAATATCCCCTCGAGTTTCCGGGGCAGGACCGTGTCCTCGCAAGTTTGGTGTATACACCTTGGCAACACCTTCTTCTGATAAGTAAGTAGCTAATTCCTGCAAATATTCACTATGGTAACCCGACCCGTGAATGAAAATAAGCACTTGCTCTGCCGTTGATTCATAATAACGATAAGATAATTCGGAACCATCTCTCGTTTGATACGTCTGTAATTCTGGCAACTGTTGTTGATTTGTTTGTAATTCGTTAAATTTGAGACTCTCAAGGTCGCCCGATGGAGCTTTTACTGTGCTAAAAATCGTTAACCCATATGCCATACCTAGGTAGATGATGGCTGAACTAGTCAGTGTAATGAAACTAATTTTGATTGTTTTTTTCACGACTATTCCCTCCAGTCTAATGATCTTAATCTAGTTAACTTTCATCGTAACATGGCAGGTTGGTTTGTTAACATTAGCTATCCAATTTTTTAACGACTAAAAAACCTTAACCCTAAGATTCTAGGATTAAGGTCTTGATATTGTCGTTTTACTCTGTAGCCATTTCCATAATTTCATGGGTGTAGGCTGCTTCATTTGTTTGCCTGCTAATCCTCTGAGAATAAAATTCTTATTTCTGCCTTTTAAACTAACACTAAACCACTCTTCTGATAAATTAAGGCAATTTCAATCAATGGCAACCCTTGTTACTAGTGTGGCAAAAAACTTGCTAACCAGTCAATACCAATATCTGTAGCGCCATTTGCAACTTGTTGTTCTGGAACAATATCAGGTCCACCTAGTAAACATTTCGACATCTAACCCTTCTTCTAGTGCAACAAATATCTAGCAAATTGTGCTTGTGGAACCCTTTTTAGTTGGATCTTTACAGGTGTTAGTTCATCGCTATCTCCTGAAGCATTTTTCCACAAGTCGCCAAAACATGCATGATCAGCACTGAAACAGCAAACCGCGATGTTATCTCCCTTTACTTTTCATTGTATTTCTCCCTTATTTACTGAATTTTTTTATATGTGATCAGCTGAACCAGATATAGCTTTGGATCGGGTGAACATTGTTATTGCTTACGTTCGGTGAGATGGTATCCTTATCTGACATGTAAAAATGCTCCTTTTACATGTCAATACAAATTAATTTCCGAATTTTTAGAAAATTATTTACAGAATCATATGAAGCTGAACCCTTCCTAATTAACTCAGTTAATTCTATCATTATCTTCGGATCGTTTGTTATGAAGAAGTGTGGATGGGACTGACTAAAAATGACTATTATGAGTTTAACTTCACTATAGATATAATTAAACAAAATTATATTCCACATTCATTTACACAACACGTAAAACATATTTGTTAGTGTTTCTAACAAAGTTAAGTTACAAGTGTGAAATGATTAGCATCTTCCCTATCTGGGATGAAATAAGAAGGTTATAATGAATAAAAAGGGGGATGAAAGAGATGGTGCAAGAAACGCATAGTAAAATCGATCCATGGGCTGCTAGTCATCGTCCATGGTCATTACCAAAACTACCTTGGGTGATGAAGCAAACATGGAACGATCTTTTATTTGCGCATTATCCGGTTGAATACAGCGTGCTCCGTAAGCTAGTCCCTGATCGTTTACCCTTAGACGATTATAATGGCACATACTGGGTAGGTCTTGTTCCCTTTCACATGTCGGGCATTCGTTTACGTGGTCTGCCCGCAATCCCTGGCACGGACAAATTCCCTGAGTTAAATGTACGCACATATGTTACACTAAACGGCAAGCCTGGCGTGTACTTTTTCAGCCTCGATGCTGCTCACTGGTTGGCAGTCCAACTAGCGAAAAAGTTGTACCACTTGCCATATGTTTACGCGGATATGAGTGCGAAGATTGACGGTTCTGAGATTGACTATAGTAGTACACGACAAAGTGACAATACCGTTCAATTGAAATGCAGCTATCGCCCTATTTCTGAAGCTTTTTACGCGGAGCAAGGTACTTTTGACGCTTGGATGTCCGAGCGCTATTGCTTATATACGTTAGATAAAAAAGGGCAGCCGCTTCGTTGTGATATCCTGCACCAGCCTTGGCAACTGCAAAAAGCAGAAGCAGAGTTTAGCCAGAATACTTTGTTGGCTAAGCAAGGGATTCAAGTGGAAAACGAGCAGCCTGTTTTGCATTTTTCTAAAAAGATAGATGTACGAATTTGGCCGCTGATAGACGCGAAATAGATGAAGTGATGTTTACATTGATGGGCAACTACCATATACTTACATTAATAATGGAGGTGATTCGGTTTGGCAATTGTAACAGTAGATTTTGACGGCACACTTTATCAAGGTAACTCTTTTAAAGTGATGTTCGAAGTAGGCAAGAAGACCTTTACTGCAAAGCAATGGGGTATTTTGTCCGTAGGGTTAATGAAAGCAATAGCAGTCAGTCCAAAAGGAAAAACGTCGTTTAAACACCAATTTTTCAAAGCGTTTGCTAAGACATTTAAAGGTAAAACAAATGCAGAAATGGAGCTGTTTTTCCAGCAACTTGTTGACATTGGAATACTGGATGTTAACAAACAGCTAGTTGAGCAAATCGTTGAACATCAGCGCAACGGTGATACGGTAATCGTATTGTCTGGTGCACTTCACCCATTCTTAATGGCCTTCACTAAAGAATTACAATTGGAAGTTCATGTGATTAGCACCGAATTACTTTTTGATTCGAACGGGCTCTGCACTGGTGAAATCGGACAAATTATTAATGGTGATGAAAAAGTAAAAAAAGTACAAGCATGGGTCGAATCGGAACAAGCTTCATCGGATGACATTTGGGCTTATGCAGACAGCGAGAGCGACATCCCATTATTGAATTACGTTCACCACCCTGTCGTCGTAAATCCAGACGATGATATGAAAGTGATTGCCGATCAGAACAAATGGCCGATTTTCGCATAATAATAAATGCCAGGTGTCATCCATGAACTGGATGTCACCTGGCATTTATTATTTAGGAGCGTCCAGTGCTTGGTATGCAGCTTGATATTTTCCGCCTGCAGCTACTTCACTATGATATAAAGCTTTCAGCGCAAAGCTTTGTTCCAATTCATGTTCTTTCATAACTTCTTTTAATCGCTTTTGCAACGGTGGATTATTTTCAACCAATTGTTTCATTTGTGATTTAAAATACTTCATGTAAATCTCCCCTTTATATCAAAAATTGCCCGGGCAATATTTATCGAAAAACAGCGACTGAAGTTGAAATCCGTCCCTTCGTCTCGCAATCACGTGCCACAGTATGTTTTGTATGGTAACGATGATGCAGGTGGCGGCGAGCAATATTCTTCCTGCTCAGTTTTGTGTCCATAAGGATTTGAAAGCACATCAAGCAATTTTTCCATTACACTGTAATCCCCGTGTTCGACTGCAGACTCTAGCGCCTCTTCAACCCGATGGTTACGCGGGATCACTGCCGGATTGCTATTTTCCATTAATGTTTGTGATTCTTCCTTCGATGCCTGCTGTCTGTCTCGTCTCGCTTGCCACGTTTTTTTCCATTTTTCAAATTCCGGCTTATCGAACAGCGCAGAATCTTCCGGTTTATTATACGTTAAAGCACGAAACGTGTTTGTATAGTCAGCACGATTATTTTCCATAATATCCAACAAATCTTCGACAAGCTTCTCATCATCTTTTTCCTCATCAACAATCCCTAGTTTTGCCCTCATACCTGCGAGCCAATTTGATTGAAATAATGGCATATACTGTGACATCTCATGCTGCGCCATTTCGACCGCTTTGTCCTGATCCTTATCTAGTAATTGCAACAGTGTTTCGGCAAACCGAGCTAAATTCCATCCGCCAATCGGGCGTTGATTAGCATAAGCATAGCGCCCGTTTCTGTCAATAGAACTGAAAACCGTTGCCGGATCATACGTATTCATGAATGCACATGGTCCATAATCAATTGTTTCCCCACTAATTGTCATGTTATCTGTATTCATTACACCATGGATAAAGCCGACGAGTTGCCATTTTGCAATTAACGACGCCTGCTGCTTGATCACTTCCTGCAATAGCGAGAGATATGGATGATCGTTAGTCGCAATACTAGGAAAGTGACGTTGTATTGTGTAGTCGGCTAGCGCCTTCAACGCTTCGACATCACCCTTGCCTGCTGCATATTGAAATGTTCCAACACGAATATGACTTGCAGCCACACGGGTTAAAATTGCACCAGGCAAGTCTGTTTCGCGAATTACCGGCTCACCGGTTGAAACTACTGCAAGGCTCCTTGTAGTAGGAATGCCCAGTCCATGCATTGCCTCGCTAATGATATATTCGCGTAGCATCGGACCAAGTGATGCTCGACCATCCCCACCTCGTGAATATGGTGTTCTACCTGAACCTTTTAGTTGAATATCAAAACGCTCGTCTTGCGGTGTAATCTGCTCCCCTAGCAAAATCGCCCGACCGTCACCTAACATCGTAAGGTTCCCAAATTGGTGACCTGCGTATGCTTGGGCAAGAGGTTCACTCCCCTCTGGAATTTCATTACCAGCAAACACCGCCACACCAACATCCGTTTGTAGATCTTCGGCATCTAATCCCAATTCTGCTGCCAATGGTTCGTTAAACTTAACCAATTTCGGTGCTTGGACAGGTGTCGGTTTTTGTATTGAGAAAAATGACGCTGGTAGACGCGAGTAACTATTTTCCAAGTGCCATCCTGTTAAAGCTTGATCATGTGCCTTTGTCATCTTATCCCCTTTTCATCATTTTGTCGTATTATCTTCATACTAACATATAGGTAGTTGTTTTATTTTCTACTTAGCTTGGGTTTATTATGCTTTTTGATTAGGAGAGTGGGGATTTGGTGATTGGTTGGGGTGGACGGTTGGTTGATTAGGTATGTTTTTCTGTTAGGGGATGAGGTCTTGTTCGGCTAACGGATAGGTTTTGACTCCTTGGGCGGGATTTCTTGTCCGAGTAGAGGGTAATTGGACAGCTTTTGAATACTTGGGCGGGATCTCTTGTCCGAGTAGAGGTTAATTGGACAGCTTTTGAATACTTGGGCGGAATCTCTTGTCCGAGTAGAGGGTAATTGGACAGCTTTTGAATACTTGGGCGGGATTTCTTGTCCGATTGGGAGGTTAATTAGACAGCTTTTGACTACTTGGGCGGGATCTCTTGTCCGATTAGTTGATATACGAGTACGTTTGCCCTTCATCACTGCAAAACATACTCGCTCATTCGCTGATCGAGCACGTTCTCCCTTCATCACTACATAAACATACTCGTTCACTACCTGATCAAGTACGTTCTCCCTTCATCACTGCAAAAACATACTCGCTCATTCGCTGATCGAGTACGTTCTCCCTTCATCACTACATAAACATACTCGTTCATTCGTTGATCGAGTACGTTTGCCCGGAATACATCTAAAAACATACCCGATCAGCTAATCAAATCTAACAAAAGAAGCAAAGACATCTTACTCCAAGTATGCCACATAAACTAGACAGCCACCATCAGCGCACTACTCCGCCTGCTTTACATAGACATGCTGCGTTGGCATTTGTATTTTGTGTTCATATATCTTTTGCGCTAACAATTCCTTTGCTTGTTGCATTGCTTCTAAGTAATTGTCATCCTTCACGGTTGCTTTGATTGAAAAGCGAAATCCTAATGGACTCGCGTCTAAGGAGGATAGGCCGTGTACTTGGTAGATTTCGATAAATTCACCAGTTAGCTTATCTTTTCTTAAATAATCTTGCTGTAATTTATTCAATTCATCGCAAACTTCCGTGAGTAATTGTTTAACAGTGGCTGGATTTTCATTAAAACTAACAATCACACTTTCGAACACACGTCTTTTTTCGACATTTCCGTTTTCTAGCTTTCGAACTTCGCCGTTAGGGACAATCATTAATTTACCGTTTAGCAGACGAATTTTCACGACACGGAATCCTAATTCTTCTACTGTGCCGCCGTTAACTTCACCATTAATATGTACGAAATCACCTTTTTGAAATTGCTTTTCGAACAGGAAAAAGCCGCCTGCTAAAATATCTTGAATTAACTTTTGCGCCCCAAAACCGATCACGATACCGATGACTCCGCCTGCCAACAATAATTCTTGTACATTAACAAACGGTTTAATCGCAGCAAGGGTAATAATGAAAAAGGCAATATAATGCCCTGTATTTCGTATTACAGATTCAATCGTTTGTTCTTTTTTATCACTCAGGATCGTTGTCCGTTTAAATATTTGACGAAAAACGAAGCGGATTAAATAAACCAACGCATAGGTTATGATGATTGTAGTTAGAAGCGTTAGCATATATTCGGTTATTGTGCTCCAGTCCACTTCAAATAAGGATGCAAAGTTTTCAAATAAAGCATTCATGTTGATTCCTCCCTTTTTGTCCTATTCTATTATATCTTTTGTTAACAAAAAACGCATATCCCCAATTGGCGATATGCGTGCACTCTTAAAACCCGTATTCTGCTTCTTTTTCATCCCGTATTTTCTTAAATGTTTCGGTTAACACGACTGTGTCTTCAACTAAGCGATCGATGCGGAATAACACGTCATCGTTGGTGATTTCTTTTCGATAAAAGTCGGCTTCCTCAATGAATGCATACGTTTGAACAATTTGTGCTTTCATATAAGAAAGAATCGGCTTTAGTTGTTGCTCGGCGATTAGGTAATGCTTTGCTGATCCAGCCGTGACAACGATACTGACTACTTTATCTAAAAATGCATTAACCGGAAGTAAATCAAATATGTTCTTCAACGTTGCTGGAATCGATGCTTGGAAAATTGGTGTCCCGATAATAATCGCATCTGCTTCCATGATCGTTTTCGCTACGTATTGGGTATCCCCTTCATAGTCCATGTAATTGCGTCCATCGCTAAATTGGACATCGTATTCCGCTAAATCAATAAATGTTACATCCGTCTCCGGATATTTTTCTTGAAGTGCTTTTACGGTATATTCCATTGCAGTCCTCGTTTTTGAGCCTACCTTGGACCCGGATAAACCGACAATTTTCATTGCTGACTACCTCCTATTTTTTTGCCGTATGCTTTTTAATTGTAGGTAAAATCTCATTTCCAATTAGTTCGATATTTTTCATTAAACGTTCAAATGGTACGCCACCGAAATCAATTTGCGCAATATAACGCTGATGACCATATAACTCGTGCTGATAAAGGATTTTTTCGATAATTTCCTGTGGACTACCAATATTCATAATATTATGCGGATCAACACCTTGTGCAAAATGCTGCTTCGGAAATCCTTGACCGTTTGTGTGCTTCATCCCTTCATTAATATGCGGATACATATCTTTTAAGGCCTGTTGCGATGTTTCTGCTGCATAGAAAAATCCTGCTGTTGCAACCGGTAATTCTGCTGGATCAAACCCTCCACGCGAAGCAGCCTCCCGGTAGGCATCAACTGTTCGTTTAAATACAGTAGCCGGTCCACCCAAATGCGCCATAAACATCGGTACACCAGCATACCCCGCTTTTATCGCACTTGCAGGTGATCCGCCAACTGCACGCCAGATTGGTAACGAGCCACTTTGTGGACGCGGAAGAACTTTGGCATTTCTCAATGGTGCGCGAAATTCTCCACTCCAGTCGACAACTTCCTCTTCATTAATTTTGCGTAGTAAATCAAACTTTTCTTCAAACAGCTCTTCATAATCACGAACGTTATAGCCTAATAAATCAAACAACCCTATTCTTGAAGCACGACCAGCGACGATCTCTGCGCGTCCTCCTGAAATCAAATCAATCGTTGCAAAATCTTCGTAAACACGAACCGGATCAGAAGTACTGATAATCGTGGAAGAACTTGCGATTTTTATCTTTTCAGTCGCTTGTGCAATCGCCGACAGTACGACTGTGTGTGCTTGTGTAGCAAAATAATCCTGGTGACTCTCCCCAACACTAAAGAAATCAATGCCTGCCTGTTCAGCAAGCTTTGCATATTCAATAATCTCCTGCACACGCTGTTTTGCAGAAATTCGTTCCCCTGTTAACGGATTTGGTAAGTGGTCCCCTAATGTATATATGCCAAATTCCAATCCTTTACTTGGGTCAATACGATATTTTTCCAAATTATTTCACCTATCCTTATATAATATATATAGTTAATGTTCACTTAGGTTTCCTTGCACATGACTTTCGATTCAACTTCTAATTTAAACACAATAATGTTATTATGGAGGAAATCAACGGATAATGTAAGTACGCACTTTTTTGTTATATAGTATCAAAAAGGATACCAATGGAGGATTGTAATGAAAATAGAGCCTGAATTATGTCGTGTAGAAGATGCATTAAGTATATTAGTCGGTAAATGGAAGCCAATTATTTTACTCAATTTGTTAAAAGAAGGTACACAGCGATTTAGCGAATTGAAACGCACCATGCCCGGTATCACACAAAAAATGCTCACAAAACAATTGCGTGAATTAGAGGAAGAAGATATTGTGGCACGTGTCGTCTATCCTCAAGTACCACCAAAAGTGGAGTACTCGATCACCGAATACGGAAAAAGCCTAGAACCAATCTTAATGGCCATGCATGAATGGGGAACAAAGCATACATTGCATAAAAGGGAAATGATGAAGAAGCGGAGTATGTAGATTCACCTATCGATGTGCAATAGCACGAAACGCTTGGATAAAACATCCAAGCGTTTGTTATGGTATTGTTGAATGTCAATTTAAGAGTAATACTTCAGAATATTAGAATTGCGTTTCAATAGCTAACTAAGTCATTCATAATTACCTTATACAGTTATCTCATCCATCTATAGTTCGGAGACGGTTTAATCCGACTATAAGAACAGGTCGCTGCTCTCTATTTAACAAATCGCTGAACGGAACAAGGATTAAAACAATCTCACCCTGCTTATACATCATTCCAAACCTCGTCATCAATATCATTGTCCCAGAAATCTAAACTACTTTCACTTGCCTTTGATAAATCTTTAGATAAGGTTTTTTCTTTCTTTGCTTTTATATACTCTGCATAGTCAAGAATTTTATCGACTTCTTGTTCTAGTATTTCTTCGATTATTTTGAGTAAACGCTCTTTAGCTGTAATCATGATGCGTCCACCTCTTCCTTGAATAGTTATATCGTAACATTACTTAAATTTAATATATAACCAAGGCATTCACCTATTTTGTAAACAACACATAGCATATAGTAGCAAATATTTTACCCGAGGTGAACAAAAATGAGTACTAACAGGGATCATACATCTCCTGCAATGCAATATACATTTGATGTAAATAAGAGCAATTTGTTTACGAAAGACAAGAACAACTACATCAATATCTTAGGAATTAATCAGCTTAATTCTTTGGAAAACACTTCTTTGCTCGATATTTTCATGAGTAAAGATAATGTTGTTGAGCCGCATTATCACCAAAATGCAGCTGAGTTAGTTTATTGTATATCTGGTGCGGCAACGGTTTCGATTATGAATCCATATACAAAACAAATACTCAATTTTCCGATTACACCTGGCCAAGTCGCCAATGTGCCACAGGGCTGGTGGCATTATGAGGTTGCGACCGTTGACCAGACACATTTGTTAGCGATTTTTGATGCACCAACACCAGAAGTAATATTAGGATCCGATCTGTTAAAATTCACACCATCAAACATCATCGCTCATACGTATTGTATCGATGAAAACCAGTGGAATAACATGATAGCTAATGTGAAGCCCTCCACGTATATCGGACCGTATAAAGATTGTAATCAACAAATGACGCAACCTTATGCAAACCAAGCGTATTATCCAAACCAGCCTCATCCACATTACCAGGCAAATCCCTATTATAGATAAATTGGGGTTATTATCGTTACCTAAAAAGGACTACTTGATTGCATTGCAATTAGTAGTCATTTTTATTGTTCTTAAGCTTAATGCTATATAAACGAACTAATATGGTATGATGAGAAAAAGGCTAATACCGGTGGTGATAATTTGTATGTGGGAAATCTTATCTTAAGAATCGGAGGCGGTAACAATGGGCTTGTTTTTTGAAAAGGCCACTAATCAAAGTAAGACTACCAGAAAGATAGTAAGCGCATTTTCAGTTGTAGTGATATTAGCTATTTTAAATATCATTTGGCTACATTGGTATTGGCTGAGTTTAATTACCATCGCCTTATTCATTGTATTTATCATATTATTCATAAGAAAAATCATCACTTGACACTCCCATAGCTAAAGCAATGGAATTCTAAAGTGCTATCGCGTTCGCAGTCCGTTTCTGGTTTGAACTAGCCTTTGGTTAAGAGGTGTGTCATCACCTCGTCCTGTTTCGTTCTATACACCTTTTGTGTATATGTACCTAACAGGCGGTGTTGCTATTACCACAACACTAGGTTCTTAGGAT